>JAKAUH010000340.1 GCA_021818605.1 Planctomycetota bacterium | reverse complement strand
TTCCGGCCGAAAACGCCGCCATACAGAGAAACATTCCCCCGAGAACATGGACAATCGACAACATTGCCCACATGAAAAAACAGCTTAAGAAGCTGGGCCTCTCCTACGACTGGGACCGCGAGGTCGATACGACCGACCCGAATTACTACAAGTGGACCCAGTGGATCTTCCTGCAAATCCACGACACCTGGTATGACCCCGATTTCGAATGGACCGACGCGACCGGTCGCAAGAGGCGCGGCAAGGGCCGGCCGATCGCCGAGCTGCCGATCCCTCCCGATACCGCCGATCCCGACACGTACGTCGATTCGCGACGTCTGGCCTATCGCGCCGAGGTCCCCGTCAACTGGTGCCCCGAGCTGGGCACCGTGCTCGCCAATGAAGAGGTCATCGACGGCAAGAGCGAGCGCGGCGGACACCCTGTCGTCCGGATGCCGCTGACCCAGTGGATGCTGCGGATCACGGCGTATGCCGAGCGCCTGGTCGAGGACCTCGACGACCTGGACTGGCCCCGGCCCATCAAGGACATGCAGCGCAACTGGGTGGGACGGAGCGACGGCGCCGAGGTCGACTTCCCCCTGGTGCTCGACCACCGGCTCGAGTCCATCCGCGTCTTCACCACCCGGCCTGATACGCTATTCGGCGCGACCTACATGGTCCTGGCGCCCGAGCATCCGCTGGTCGACATCATCACGCCTCTGGAGCAACGCCCGGCCGTCGATGCCTATCGCGAGGCCGCCGCGCGCAAGAGCGACCTCGATCGCACCGAACTGGCCAGGACCAAGACGGGCGTGTTCACCGGCGGCTACGCCGTGAACCCGGTCAATGACGAGCGGATCCCGGTCTGGATCGCCGATTATGTCCTGATGGGCTACGGCACCGGAGCGATCATGGCGGTGCCCGGACACGACGAACGCGATTTCGAGTTCGCGCGGACGTTCGACCTGCCGATCGTGCGGGTCGTGGCCTCGAGCCCCGACCGCGCCGGCGCTCCGCTGGACGAGGCCGACGTCGAGCCGGGCGTCTCGGTCAACTCGCGCAATGCCTCGATCACGCTCGACGGCCTGGCAACCACCGAGGCCAAGGCCGCCATCACGGCCTGGCTGGAGGAGAACGGGCTGGGAAGGAAGACCGTCAATTACAAGCTGCGCGACTGGCTATTCTCGCGGCAGCGGTACTGGGGAGAGCCGTTCCCCGTGGTGCTCGACGAGCGCGACCGCGTCACGCCGGTCCCGGTCGACGAGTTGCCGGTCCGCCTGCCCGACCTGGATGACTTCAAGCCGACCGGCAAGCCGGAGGGACCGCTGAGCAAGGCCGCGCAGTGGGTCCGGTATTCCGACAAGGCGCGGCGAGAGACGAACACGATGCCGCAGTGGGCTGGCTCGTGCTGGTACTACCTGCGCTACATCGACCCGAAGAACGACCGGCAGCCGTGGGACCCCGCCAGGGAGCGGTACTGGATGCCGGTCGACCTGTATGTCGGCGGCGCCGAGCATGCGGTGCTGCACCTGCTCTATAGCCGCTTCTGGCACAAGGTGCTCTTTGACCGCGGGCTGGTGAGCACACCCGAACCGTTTCAGAGGCTGGTCAACCAGGGCATGATCCTGGGCGAGGTCGAGTACACCGGGTTCCTGGACCAGTCGGATCGCTGGGTCTCGAGCGCGACGGTCGAAGCCGACGACCACCACGGGTTCGTGTGCATCGAGGGCGGCGCTCGCCGTCCCGCGCGAGCAGTGCGGCTACGCGAGGACCAGGTGACGAAGAAGGGCGAGGGCTTCGTCCTGGCCGAGGATGCCGAGGTTCGCGTGCAGGCCCGGGCGCACAAGATGTCCAAGAGCCGAGGGAACGTGATCAACCCCGACACCGTCGTGCGCGAGTACGGCGCCGACAGCCTGCGGCTCTATGAGATGTTCATGGGACCGCTCGAGGCGGTCAAGCCGTGGAGCATGAAGGGGGTCGAGGGTGTCTATCGCTTCCTGGCCCGCGCTTGGCGGATGATCGTCGACGCCGAGGCCGACGAGGTGACCGTTGACTCGCGAGTCCAGGACGTGCTGGTGAACCCCGAGCAGGCCAAGGTCGTTGCGCGGACGACGGCCGCGGTTACGGACGACCTCGAGGCGATGCGGTTCAACACGGCGATCAGCCGGCTGATGGAGTTCACCAACTTCTTCACGTCGCAGGAGGTCCGGCCGAAGGCCGCGATGGAGACCTTCACGCTGCTGCTCGCGCCGATGGCCCCGCACCTGGCCGAGGAGCTGTGGAGCCTGCTGGGCCACGGCCAGACCCTGGCGTACGAGCCGTGGCCGACATATGACCCGGCGCTCCTGAAGGAAGAGGAGATCGAGGTCCCGGTGCAGGTCAACGGCAAGCTCCGCGCGCGGGTGCTGGTCCCGGCCGAGGCTGATGGCTCGGCGATCGAGCAGGCCGCACGGCAGGACGAACGGATCGCGGCCTTGCTCGAGGGCAAGAAAGTTCGCAAGGTCGTGGTGGTGCCGGGCAAGCTGGTCAACTTCGTCGTGGGCTGAGTCGGACGATCGCCGAGGCAGCTCGAGTTACATCGTGTCGGTTTCGGCCGGGCCGTCTGGGAGAAAGAAAGGTCATGTCCCGGTCACGTTTTATCATCGGCATCGACCTGGGGACCACCAACTGCGCGGTGGCCTATGTCGACACCCAGGGGCGCGAGCGGCCGTCGGCGGACATCCGCGACTACGCCGTGCCGCAACTCGTCGCGCCGGCCGAGACCGCGCCCCGGTCGATGCTGCCGTCATTCCTGTACCTGCCG
>JAKAUH010000268.1 GCA_021818605.1 Planctomycetota bacterium | reverse complement strand
CATCGGCGTGGCCGCGCCGGGGCGGATCGATTTCCGAACGGGCAGGATCGTCCGCTACGACCTGCTCCCGGGATTCCATGATGTCTCGCTGATCGACTGCCTCCGGCCCCACTTCGACTGCCCGATCTACATCGAGGAGAATATCCGCGCCTTGACCCTTGCCGAGCTGCTCCGCGGCGGGGGTCGTGGACACTGCCACTTCCTGTGCCTGGCCGCCCGGTCCGGCTTCGGCATGGGGATCGTCGTCGATGGCAAGATGTACCTCGGCCACAACGACCTGGCCGGCAAGATCGGCCAGAACGTCGTCCCCCGCGACGGTCGAACGCCGACCTTCACCGAACTGGTCTCCGCCAAGGGGATCATCGGACGCGCCCTTCGCGCCATGACCGACGCCGTCCCGAGGACACCGCAGTACGCGCGCCTGCTGGAATCGCCCGCCGATGTGACACTCGCTGACCTGGTGGCCGCTGCCGACGACCGACTGATCCACGACCTGCTCGAGCAGGCCGGCCGCGACCTCGGTTTGATCGCCGCCAACCTCGCCAACCTGTTCGCCCCGGAGAAGATCATCCTCGCCGGCGAGGTCCCGTCCTGCTGCCCCCTCGTCCGCCGCACCCTCGAGGAGACCTTCCGCCGCTACACGATCGAGGAAGTTCTCCGCGACCTCGTCCTTGCCGACAGCACCCTCTCAGGTTTCGCCGGCGCACTGGGCGCCGCCCACCTCGGCTTCCTCAAAACCTTCCCGGAAGACGAGATCGCCCTGGCACTCGAGAACGGCCGCCACCAGACCGTACTCGCCGCCGGGGGCTGACGGGCACACGCCGATCGGCCCCGACGACGACAGCGGCAGCGGCAGCACAGCCGCGTTGCCGGATCGTCGCCCACCTCGGAGACGGCCTCCGGTCGAAGCCACTCCGAGTTTCGCGGCACGCTCGGCTCGCCCGGTGTCTCGTCACCCACACCCAGGAACCGCCGCATCCAGATACCGCCGAAACCACAACTCCAGCATCAGCAGGGCCCAGAGCCGCGGGCCAACGTCGCGACGGCCGCTGGTGTGGTCGTCGACCAGCCGCCGGATCGCCTCGGGGCGGAAGATGCCCCGGTTCAGACATGATGGGTCGAGCAGAACGCCACACAGCTCGGCCCGCAACTCGTCGCGGAACCAGCGCCCGATTGGGACGCCGAATCCCATCTTCGGTCGCGCCCGGATCGCCGGGGGGAGCAGGTCGGCAAACGCGCGCTTGAGGACGACCTTCGACCGCCCAGGCCGGAGCCGGACCTTCCGGCTCACCGGCATCGCGGCGGCCAGCTCGACGACCCGGTGGTCCAGAAACGGGCCGCGGCATTCGAGCGAATGGGCCATGCTCGCCAGGTCGACCTTCACCAGCAGGTCGCCGGGCAGGTAGGTCAGGATGTCGCAGACCATCGCCCGCGTGACCCAGTCCCGCCCCCGGGCCGCGGCGAAGGCGGCCGAGAGGATCGACGCCGGATCCGCGCCCGCCGGGTCGCCCGAGTCCCTGGCCGACGCGGCCAGGGCATCGATCTGGTCGTCCGAATACAGGGCCAGCCGCGCGTCCTCGTCGAACGTTGTCATCCAGCCGAGGTAACGAGCCTCGGCCGGTTGGTTCACCCGCTCGAACAATCGGCGCAGACCGCGGAGCCGCGTGCGCGACCGCGACGAGCGCGGCAGCACCCGAACCATCGTCCCGCTCAGCACGCGGCGCGGGCCGCTCGGCAGCCGCTGGAACAGCTCGGTCAGCGCCAGCGCGCGATATCGGTCATACCCACCGAATAGCTCGTCGCCGGCATCGCCGGTGAGCGCAACGGTGACCGAGCGGCGAGTCTCGCGAGCGACGTACCAGGTCGGCAGGGCCGAGCTATCCGCGAACGGCTCGTCGAACTGCCACGCCAGCTCGGGCAGCGTCTCCCACGCCCTCGGCTCGACGACAAAGGTGTGGTGCTCGGTGCCCAGCGCTCGCGCGGCCATCTCCGCGAAATGCGTCTCGTCGTACTTCGGGTCGGGGAACCCGATGGCGAACGTCTTCACCGGCCGGCTCGAGGCGCGCTGCATCAGGGCCGCCACGATCGTCGAGTCGACCCCGCCCGAGAGGAACGCGCCCAGCGGCACGTCGGCCACCATCTGCTCGCGTACCGCCTCGTCGAGCGTCTGGCGCAGCTCGGCGGCGCCCTCGTCGATCGGCCGATCGCGTTCGAGGTTCCAGTCGGCCGCCCAGTAGCGCTCGATCGAGAGGCTCCCGTCGTGCCAGACGGCGAAATGCGCCGGCGGTAGCTTGGCCACGCCCTCGAGGATCGTCCGCGGGTGCGGGACGTAGCCGTAGCAAAGGTACTCGTCGAGCGCCAGGGGATCGACGCGACGGGGCATGATGTCGTCGGGAAGGGCCATGAGCGCCTTCAGCTCACTCGCGAAGGCCAGCCGGCCGCGGGCCCGGTCATGACGATAGACCAGGGGTTTCTGGCCCATCCGGTCTCGAGCCAGGACGAGCGTGCGTTGCGGCGCATCCCAGATCGCCAGGGCGAACATCCCACGCAGCAGGCGGAACATCCGCGTCCCCTCGTCCTCGTACAGGTGGACCAGGACCTCGGTATCGCCGGACGAGCGAAGCGTGTGCCCCTTTGCCTCGAGCCTTCTGCGCAGCTGTTGGTAGTTGTAGATCTCGCCGTTGAACACGGTCCAGACGGTGCCGTCCTCGTTCGACAGCGGCTGATGCCCGCCGGGCAGGTCGATGATCGCCAGCCGGCGGAATCCCAGCGCGGCGCGGGCGTCGCGG
>JAKAUH010000218.1 GCA_021818605.1 Planctomycetota bacterium | reverse complement strand
ACCCAAAGGCACTGAAGAGCCACGGATTGAACACGGATTAAAAGATTAATCGCATGCATGGTTCTACGCTCTCGATTCGGGAAGTCGCGACTCGAACGCGTTGCCGCAAAAGCGGTTGTAATCTCGTGTAAGGCGTACAAGATTCTCGAAGATAGTAGTCCAGAGCAGAAAGCAGAAAGCAGAGAGCGAAGCAGCAGAACAGCACACAGATTCTTCACTTGCAGTCATTCGCTCTCTTGTATCTGTCCTCCGGAATCGATTCCTTCACAGGCTTTCAGTCGAGCGGCCGGGCGAATGACAAGGGAGATCCGCAGCGCTGTCCCATCATGGAGCCGAAATGACCGGGCAACTGGAGAGGAGCCGGTGCCCGTGCTGCTCGTCGATGCCGAGGCGTTCCAGCAGGCGGTGCCGGATGACGCCCAGGGTGGACAGGATGGCCGGGTCGCTTCGGTCGGGGAGCGTCATGGCGCCTCCGGCTCGCTTGTCGTGTCCACCGGCATTCCCCATGCCGTTGACCACGGCCTGGAGCACCTCGCCGGCCGCGCCGCCGAGCTGGCTGGCGCGGAGCGAGAGCTTGATCTGGCCCTCGAAGACGCCCGCGGAGAGTGCCCAGTCGACCTGGTCGAAGCGAATGAAGAAATCGGCGATCTCGGCGACGATGTCGGGCTGAGTCACTTCCCCGCACCAGGCGAAGATCAGCTTGTCGTAGAGGAAGGCATTGGCCAGGGCGAGCTGGAAGGTGGCGAAGTGGCTCTGCGGAAGCTTCGGGTTGCGGATGCGGGCCAGCAGATCCTTCTCGGCCCGCGGATAGAGCCAGATCAGGGCTCCGTCGTCGAGCGAGCTGGCCTCGCGGGGGTAGCCCATCGTCTCCGACTCGATCCCGTACAGAAGCGCCGTGGCGAGTGGAGGAGGAACGACGACCTGCTGCTCGAGCAGGTAGCCGGTGATCATGGTGCTGGTCGCGCCGAGGTGGGTGCGGATGTCCTTGAACAGCACGCCGTTGAGCACGCCGCCGGTCTCGTGATGATCGAGCACGACCTGGGGCATGGCGGCCTCACTGTGGCGCCGGCCGGTGTGCGGCTGGGTGTCGACCATCACGACGGCCGTACCCGCGTCGACGTTCACCTTCTCCACGGGTTCGAGCACGACGGGGATCAATTCGACCATCGCGCGGTTTTCGGACCGGGCGATCATGCCGTCGACGGTGAGGATGACCGGCTTGCCGGGCTGGCGAGCGGCGACGAGGGCCTGGATGCCCAGCATGCTCGCCAGGGAGTCCGGGTCGGGATTCACGTGGGAGACCACCACGACCCTCTCGAAGGAGGAGAGAACCTCCAGGAGGCGGTCCGAGCGGTTCCGCCGGTCCACATCGGTGGTCTGGATACCCGGTCTGGTACTCTGCGGCTCGGCCGTCATCGTCGGCAGGATCCCCGGCGGAACGGCGCGGCGGGTCGCTGGAGCAGAACGGACGGGCTGGCTGGTCTCGCGCCGCGGTCCATTGAGTCTAAGCAATCCGCGCTGTGGTCCGCCAGACGGCAACGGCCGGGTGCGGCCATCGAGAAGCCAGTCGGTCGGGACCAGAACTCATGGCCCCGCGGTGCGATTGGCGTTGTGCTGGAGCAGCCGTTCCAGGATCGCCGGGTCGAGCTTCACCTTCTTTTTCGGGCGAGCGGCCGACTTCGGGTCGGCGGCCGCCTGACGCCGGTCCTGGGCCTCCTTTTCGGCCTCGGCCCTGGCGGCGGCCATGCCGGCGCGCATCGCCTCGGGATCGACCTCGCCCGCGAGGCCATGGGTCGCCGTCGGTCGGTTGCTCGCGACGGGATTCCGGCCTGTTCGGTCGGCGGTCAAGCCGGCGCGCACCGCCTCGGGGTCAACCTCGCCGGCAAGGGGGCGGGTCGCCATCGGCGGTCCCTTGGATACCCGTTGCTTCGCCGCACGCCCTGGCACGGTCGGCCGCGGGCCGCCCATCATGTAAGGGAGCGGGAACTCCTTCGGATCCGCCTGTCCCGGCTCCTCGGGCACCATTTGCCCCTCGACGTAACGGTAGGCCGGGCCGCCCGCAGTGGCCTCGCCGGGAGCCGACCTGGAGCGTGCCCGGCGCGGAGCGGCCGCCCCCGTCTCGCGCGGGACCCGGTCGAACGACAATGCGTTCGAGGCGGCGCGGCCGGTCGCGAAGTCATCGGCTGGCTCCGCATCGTCACGCAGGCCGCCCCGGCGTGAACTGTCGGGATGCTTGCCCGTGTCGAGGCTGTTCACCCAGCTCGCCAGGATCTGGTAGGCCCGGTTGTTCGAGCCGGGGAAGATCGGTCGCTTCTGGCTGCCGTGACCGTGCGGACGCAAGGTGCTCGACAGCAGCTCGCTCCGGGCCGGGTTTTCCGGGTCGACAAGTCTCAGGGTCGCGTCCAGGTTGGTGCGGAGGGCATCCGGATTCCGCCGTTTGGCCGTGCTCGCCGGCATAAGCTGGAACTGGCCGTTGTAGTTGGCATTATGGCACTTGGCGCAAAAAGCCTGGAGCACGGGATGGACGTACTGCCGGAATTGGTCCGCCCGGCGCTTCGCCATCTCGGGAGGCAGGTCGAAGATGATCGGCGCGCCGGTGATCCCCAACTCACGAGCGGCGCCCCGGAAAACCGAGGAATCCAGGGCCCCGGCGCGATCCTCGACGTCCTCCTGGGCGGACGAGAGCTGCACCGCTGGGTCGATTTTCGACTCGCTCGGTGCCATCCGGGTCGCCTCTGATTGCGCGAGTTTTGTCAGCATGGCCCTCGCCCGTGCGTGCTGCGGGCTGATCT
>JAKAUH010000352.1 GCA_021818605.1 Planctomycetota bacterium | reverse complement strand
GCCGCGATGGGCTTGCCGAGCCGCGACCAGCAGAGCCCGCCGAGAAAGCCCCCGACGAGATAAAGCGCGGCCGGCAGAAGGACGGGATCGCCGCGCAAGTTGAGACCGGCGAACTTGCCGAGCACCGAGAGGATGATTTCCGTCGCGATTCCCACGACGAGAACCGTGACGACGGTTGTGAATGGCCACAGCAGATACGAGCCAGGCAATGCGCGGCCCCGCTTCAGGCCCGCGAACGATGCGGCCGCGATCAACGCGTAAAGGAGCAACAAGCCTTTCCCGCCGTGCGTCCAGGCGTGGATCAGCGTCTCGTGATGCGCCACGGTCATGCCTTCCCTCCCCCGCCCGGACTGTACCCGACGGGACGTCCGGATTCAGTCGATTTCAGCTCTGGCGGCCGGCCGCGATTCTCAATGCCACCCCTTCTTCACGGGCGACTGATCGAGGGCCTGCAGGCGCGCGACCGCCGAAGGCCTGCCGTATCAGACCTTGATCTCGAGCGTGCTGGACAAGTTCGTGACCAGCCGGCTGATCGAGAGATCGTAGCGGTGGATCTCGGGCCCGTCTCGCTCGACGGGTCTCGGGGAGAAGATCAGTTTAACGGTGCCGACGAGTGGGCCCTGGCCGGACAGCTGCTACTGCGGCTTCCTGGCCCAGCTTGGTGCCCATCGATCGGCGTCGACGTCAATCAATCTTGACGTCCAACCGCACGAGCCGAGCCGGGTCCATGACGATGTCGATCGCGGTGATCTTTTCTTGCGCAATCGTAAACACGAAGGCGGCCCGGACCACCCCGGCGATCGCCCACACGGCGCCTGCCTCGCTGTCGATGAGCGCGGAGACGGCGCCGCGCGCACGTCCTTTGAAGGCGCTCGCCACGCGTACTGGGCCGCGAACTTCGGGCGCCAGGTCGGGAGCGCCGTACCGCTGCCTCCCAGCCGCCATGCGCACCGCCTGATCGTCGGCCCGCAGCACCACCTCGGGTGAGAGCACGGCGAGCAGCCGCTCGAAGTCACCGTCACGCGATGCGGCCAGGAACGCATTCACCAATTCCCGGTGCACGGTGATGTCGACCACCGGCGCTTCCGCGCCCCGCACCCGGCGTCTGGCGCGATTGGCAAGCTGGCGAGCTGCGGCCGGCGTGCGGTCGAGGATGCGCGCGATCTCCTCGAACGGCAGATCGAACAGGTCGTGCAACACGAAAGCCACGCGCTCGCCGGGAGAGAGCGCCTCAAGGATGACGAGGAGTGCCGGACCGGTCGCATCGGCCATGACGAGTTCGTCTTCCGGGCCGCCTTCGCTCAGCGGCTCGGCCACCGAGCCGAGCGGCTCCTCGCGGCGCGAGCCGCGGGCGCGCAGCATATCCAGGCACACCCTCGCGAGAACGGTCGTCAACCAGCCGCCCAGATTCTGCACGGCCTCAGAATCCGAGCGGCTGAGCTTCAGCCACGTCTCCTGTACGGCATCCTCCGCCTCGCTGGCCGAGCCCAGCATCCGGTAAGCCACCGCCCGCAAATGAGCCCGGTTCTCATCGAACCGGGTCGCCAGCCACTCGTTCTCGTCCATTTCGATTTTCATCACCGGCCGTTGCCGCCGCGGCGGACGGGTTCACCAGTACTGTTCCGACGGGCGGATCTCAACGGCCCCGCCCAGGCGGGCCGCCGGGATGCGCGCGGCCAGCGCGACCGCAGCCTCCATGTTCTCAGCTTCCAGGACTGCGTATCCGGCGATGCTCTCGGTGAGATAGGTTCCGTCCTTGACCTCAGGCTTGCCGTTGCGCACCTGCACGGTCCTCGCCTTTTCAGGGAACCCCGCCGGTAAACCGGGGGTGAGTCCTGGCGTCTTGTTGAGCGCTGTGTAGTCCGCGTAGATCGCGCCCTGCTCTCTCTTCGGCAGCGCGTTCCAGCGATCCGTTCCTGGAACTGTGGGGTTGGGCCCTTGGTAGATCAGCAGTATGTAGTTCATGACAACCTCCTTCATCCCTATGACGGATGGCGAAGCCATGAATGTGACTGCTCCAGACCACGCGTTCAGAGAACCCTCAGGCGCACCCATGGGCTCGACGGTCCTCTTCGTGTGGATGTCCCGATAAGGAGCCGCTCGCTGCACCGGACGATTCGTCGGCGTCCTATTCGATCTCGGGGCCGTCCCGCTCTTTCCCGCGCTCGAGATCTTTCTCCGGTCCCTTGCGCTCCTGCGATTTCTCCGGCGCCCGCTCCTTCCCGAGCGCCTGGTCGCGCCGGTACTCGAGCCAGCGCTCGACGGAACGCTTCCGTTCCTCCTCCTCGAGGGACCGGCCCAGCTCGGGAGCCCCTTCCTTCGCCAGCCGCTCGGCGCGCATCGCGAGCCATTTCTCGCGCCCCTCCTTCTGCAGCGCCTCGAGACTCCGCGCCGGCGGGCGGCTGAGCCCTGCTTCCCGTTCGCGCTTGGCCGCCGCGAGGTCGCCCGACACATCGAGGATCGAGACCGAAAGTTCGCGCCGCTCACGCTCGATCTTGCCGAGCTCGGCGGCGTGCTCGAGGCGCCGCTGCGCGGCTTCCAACCCCTCGCGCTTCAAGCGCCGACCAACCTCGGTTTCGATCCCTCGACGCTCCAGCGCCGACACCGACGGCCCGAGGTGACTGGTGGCCTCGCGCTCAAGGCCCTGCACCGCGAGGCTCCGGTGATCGATCCGCGCTTCGATCCCGTGCTCGTGGAGCCTTTCGTTGGCAAGCTGCGCCCAGCGCTCGCGGATCGCCTCGATCTCTTTCTTCGCGGGCTCGAGCTTGGCCTTACGGCGGTTGGTGTCCGACCATTCG
>JAKAUH010000915.1 GCA_021818605.1 Planctomycetota bacterium | reverse complement strand
AGATACTGGATCGCGCGGGCGCCGTCGCGCATCGGCGCTGGGTAGGGCGCAGTTTGCGAGAGCCGGTAATTGGCCGAGGCGACCGAGATCCCCGACTCGAGGCAATGGAGGAGCAGCCGGGTCGGGATTCCCGACTTGTCGCCCTGGCGAAACCCGCCGCCGTGGAAGAAGACGACGAGCGGGGCGACCCTTGGCCGCTTCGGATCGGGTCGGGCCCGCCAGAAGTCCAGGACATTCCGTTCGTCTGGCCCGTAGTGGACGTTCCGACTGGCCGGCGGCGGCTTGATGGGAGCCGGCCAGCGCGGGGCCTGGGCCCCGACACGCCACGTCACCAGCAAGAGTCCGGCGCCGAGCGCCAGCGCGGCCAGCCGGCGGCCGGGCCAGGAACCAACCGTCATGGGTGCACCTCAGGGAGAGCATCAACTTGAAGGCCATCAGTACTGTCCAGTTTACGGTCGGTCGCGCGTTCTGGGTCGCGCGAATCTGGTCTCAGTCTTTCGAATCTGTCCTATGGTTCTGATGGGGAAGGATGGGAAGGCACCGCCCGGGACGTGCTCCGTTCATCCTCCACTGGAACCGGCCGACGAGCCGGCCGGTGCTTCCCGACCGACGCCAGGGCGGCCGTCGGGCGGGTCCCGGCCGTCCGCTCAGGGATCGAGGCCCTTGATGTCGCGCAACGCGTCTCCCTCCGACGACCGACCCCGCCCGCCGACGGGCCGACGTGCCCGTGGGCGAATTGGCGTTTCCCAGCGCCGCCGGCCGGGATCGGCGCGGATCTTGCTGGAGCCGCTGGAGCCCCGGCACCTCCTCACGGCCTTCGTCGTGGACAGTTCATCCGGCGGGACGGGTCCAGGAACGCTCCACGCCGCGATCGCTGACTCGAACGCGAGTCCGCCCACGTCGACATCGTCGCCGAATCTCATCGTGTTCACCGGGGCGATGGATATCGTCCTCCAGCAGGCGTTGCCGACGATCACCGAGCCAGTCGTGATCGACGGCTACAGCGCCGGGGGCTCGGTGAACACGAAGAACACGAGCGACAACGCCGTGGTCCCGATCCAGGTGGACGGATCGTCGCTGGGCAGCTCGCCGACGCCTGGAGAGGGGCTGGTGATCCAGGCCTATGACTGCTCGGTCGACGGCCTGAGCCTGACGGGCTTCGCCGGCGCGGCGATCGACCTCGAGGCTCCGGCCGCTCCGCCGCCGACCGGCGCGATCGGCGCGAACATCTGGGGCGACTGGATCGGCGTCGCGCCCAGCGGCGTGGCCGACGGCAATCCAGGGGCCGGCATCGTCGTGGCCGATTCGAACAACATCATCGGCGGCACGCTGCCCGGCGGTCGTGACCTGATCGAGAACAGCGGCGAGGCCGGCGTGATCCTCGCCGGCGCCGGCGGCACGGGCAACCTGGTCCAGGGGAGCTTCATCCTGGATAACGGCGGCGATGGCGTGCTCGCGCTGTCGGGCAACAACGTGATCGGTCAGCCCGTCGGTGTGCAGACCGCAGGCGCCGGCGACGTGATCTCGGGGAACGGTGGCAACGGCGTCGCGATTCGCGGACCATTGGCGCAGGGGAACATCGTCGCCAACGACCTGATCGGCGTTTTGCCCAGCGGCGAGGGTGCACTCGCCAATCAGGGCAACGGTGTCCTGATCGAGGACGCGCCCGGCAACACCGTCGGCGGGACCGAGTCGAACAGCATGGACGTCATCGGCGGTAACGTCGGCGAGGGCATCCTGATCGAGAACGATCAGGGCAATGCGCTTCCCGTCGTGCCGCCGGCTGTCACGCAGGCCATGCAGGAAACCTCGATCAGCTTGCCGCCTTCGGACGCGACGAGAAACCTCGTCGAGGGCGATCACATCGGCTACAACATCACCCAGTCGAACGTACTCGTCCTGCTGCCGAATGAGGACGGCGTGTTCGTATCCGCGGCGCTGAACACGATCGGCGGCACGGCGACGGCCGCGCGGAACGTGATCATCGCGAATGCTCGCGACGGCATCGCGATCTCGGCCGCTGTGCTCGGCTCGAGCAACGGGCCGACGACGGCCCTGGCGAACGCGGCGCCGAACTCGAATGTCGTCGACGGCAACTACATCGGCACCCAGGGAGGCGCCGACGACTACGGCAACACGCTCGACGGCGTGTTCCTGTACCTGGCGACAGCCGACACGATCGGCGGCACGTCCTCGGGCGCGGGCAACGTCATCTCGGGGAACAACGAGGGGATCGCACTTGATGCCCCGGCGCAGCCCTCACCGGCGGGCGGACAGGACGTCATTGCCGGGAACATGATCGGCACGATGTCCGACGGTACGACTCCGTTGCCCAACGCGGTCGCCGGCATCGTGATCGACGGCGTGCCATCCAACACGATCGGCGGCACATCACCCGGCGCGGCGAATGTGATCTCGGGGAACGGCGTGGGAATCCGGATCGTCAACGTGGGCGCGACTGGCAACGTCGTCTGGGGCAACGACATCGGCACCGACCTTACCGGCACGATCCCGGTCCGGAACGCGGGGGACGGTGTTTATCTGTCGAATTGCAGCGGCAACTCGATCGGCGGGCTGGCGTCGGGCGAGGGGAACACGATCGCGTTTAACACCGGCAACGGCGTCGAGGTCGCGGACGGTGGGACCAACCTGACGCTTGACGACGCGATCCTGTCGAACGCGATCTTCTCCAACGCTCTGCTGGGGATCGCGCTCGACGGCAGTGCCAACCAGAATGTTATGCCGCCGGCGCTGACCGATGCCCTGCCCGACACCACGCTGGCCGCCACGCAGATCGACGG
>JAKAUH010001007.1 GCA_021818605.1 Planctomycetota bacterium | reverse complement strand
CCGATCTGATGCCCCGATCGCGACGACGGCCGAGTATTTCCCGGCCGCTGGCCCACGGCTCACCCCCGCGGTTGACCTGGCGGCAGCGGCTCGTCGCGGTGATGGCGAGCTGGAACCGCTACCAGGTCGGCCGGGTGATCGAGGGCGTGATCCTCACCTGGATCGCCGGCGCCGTCGTGCTCTATCTGGCCGAGCGCCGCGTCGAGAACTCGGGTTTCTCCAGCTTCGTCGAGTCGCTCTGGAGCGTCTGGGCGATCCTGTTCAGCGGCCTGGACAACGATTACACCCCCCATACCACGATCGGCCGGGTCGTCGCCATGTTCCTCCTGGTCGCCGGGGTCGGCCTGGCCGGCCTGTTCACGGCGGGCGTGGCGTCGCTTCTGGTCGAGCGCTACCTCCGGAGAAGCGACGTGTCCCACTTCGAGATGGAAGGCCACCTGGTGCTCTGCAACTGGGCACCGCGCGGGCTGGAGTGGATCCGCGAGGTCCACAGCAAGATCCTCACCGAACCCCGGCCGGTCGTCATCATCCACGACACCCCCGACGAGATCGACCTGCCCGACAAGCAGGACGAGCCGGCGTTCAACGACGTGTTCATCGTCAAGGGAGACCCGACCAACGAGGTCATCCTTCACCGCGCCACCGTGAGCAAGGCGTATTCGGTCGTCATCCTCGCCGACTCCCGCGAGGGAAAGCACGCCGACGGCAAGTCGATCCTCATCTGCATCTCGGTGCGGAACATCTGCAAGGGGGAGCATCAGCCCAACATCGTCGCCGAGTGCCACAGCCCCTCCAACCGGTTCCACCTGCTCAAGGCCGGGGCCAGCGAGGTGGTTTCCTCCGACGCCCTGGGCCTGCGGCTGCTGGCCCGATCGGCGATCTTCCACGGCATGTCCGAGTTCTACTGGGAGCTGTTGACCGTCCGCCGCAACGCCAACGAGGTCTACCTCATCCCGGCGCCCGAGGAACTCGTCGGCCTGAGCTTCATCGAGCTGAGCCAGCGGTTCCTCCGCTACCGCGAGGACCGGCGCGCCTGCCTGCTCATCGGCATCGAGCGCGGCGAGGAGATGATCCTCAACCCGATTGGCGACGAGGCCGGCCCGCTCCAGCCCGGCGACCAGCTCATCGTCTTTAGCCGGTCGACTCCCTCCGCCAACCAGCCTCTGCCGGTCAACCCGGCCCTCGCACCGCCGAAGTCGGATAAGGGAAGCAAATGAGCCAGCCCGTCCTCGTCCCGCGCGTCGTGGCTGATACCCCGCTCGATGCGACCATCGAGGGCCTGCTCCGCGGCAAGGTCGAAGTCGTGCCGCTCGACCTGGTCCGCTCGAAGGGCTCGGCATCCGTCGACGCCGAGGGCCTCTACACCTACGGCCATCCGCCGACCGACGGTGCGCTTCTCGACCGGATCAGGGGCTTGAAGGTTATCAGCAACTACGGCGTCGGCGTGGACCACATCCGCCTGGACGATGCCCAGGCCCGGGGAATCCCGATCGGCAACACGCCCGGCGTCCTCGAATCGACCACGGCCGACCTGGGCTTTGCGCTGTTGCTCGCCTCGGCGCGGCGGATTATCGAGGGGGACCGCTACGCCAGGTCCTCCGAGTTCGTCCGGTACGACCCCGGCCACATGCTCGGCCGCGAGGTGCACGGCAAGACGCTGGGGATCATCGGCATGGGCCAGATCGGCGCCCGGATCGCGCGCCGGGCCGTCGCGTTCGAGATGACCGTGCTCTACCACAACCGCCATCGCCGCAAGGACGTCGAGGCGGCGCTGGCGCCGTCAATCGCCCATGCCGATCTCGACGACCTGCTGGCCCGGTCGGACTACGTGATGCTCTGCACGCCCCTGACGGACGCAACCCGCGGCCTGATCGGCGAGCGGACGCTCGCCCTGATGAAGCCCTCGGCGACGTTGATCAACATCGCGCGGGGCCCGGTGGTCGACACCGAAGCCCTGACCCGCGCCCTGAGCGACGGCCGGATCGCCGCCGCCGCGCTCGACGTGACCGACCCCGAGCCGCTGCCGCGCGACCACCCCTTGCTCGTCCTGCCGCAGGTCGTCATCACCCCGCACCTGGGCAGCGCCACGGTCGAAACCCGCCGCCGGATGGCCGAGGTCTCGGTCGACAACCTCATGGCAGGCCTCCGCGGCGAGCCCTTGCCGCATCCCGTCACCCGCTGAGCCGGCGACCCCTGACCACGAAGGCCGAACAGGCCCCTGGCCTCGCTCGCCAGGTGGCAGTCCCTCGGTCGTTCCCTGATCTGAACTGGCAGTAAGTGGCAGTATTTCGGTCGTTCTCCGGGCCAAATTGGCAGGAAGTGGCAGTTTTCCGGGCAGACGTCCCAGGCGAAATGGCACATGGTGGCACCTGGTGGCAGGTTTTCGGCCGGTCTTCCAGCGAAATGGCACCAGGTGGCACCTGGTGGCAGGTTTTCGGCCGATTTCACCCGCATCGGATCCATCGATTCTTCTGCCACAGGACCCCTTCTGGCAAATCAGGCTCGAATGTCGCACGGTCGGCGCCGCCACCGCGACGATGCCAACCCGGCACAACGGTTCCGATTGAGGAATTCTCCCGCCTCCGCGGGCCATTCCGAGAGAACTCCCCATATACATGATGTATCAGGTCTGCAAATTCTGCGCGGCCCCCCCGCGAAATGGGGGATCGTCCCAAACCCCCTGGATTCGGGGTAGGTGCAGGTTGACACTTTCGCGGCCCTCGCGGCTGGCGGATTGGCCTCCTTCCCCGGGTTCGGCGCCGAAATCTCGACGCTTTGTCGCGTAAAGTGTCAAGTTGCCGGT
>JAKAUH010000341.1 GCA_021818605.1 Planctomycetota bacterium | reverse complement strand
TGTGGCTGTTCAGGTGCGACGAGCCGCACGGCTTGTGGCGGACCTTGCCGGTCGCCGAGATCTTGAACCGCTTCTTCATCCCCTTGTGGGTTTTCAGCTTGGGCATGTCAGGTCAATCCTCGTCCGGCTCCCGGGCGACGCCGCGCGATCGGGGTCGGATGTCGTTGAGTCGTGATTTCGTGCGGCGAGCCGGCACGACTGGCCCGCGCCGCGCCTGATCCGTACGCTCACGCGGACCGACCGGCGATGCGATGCGATGCGATGCGGGCTGGCTGGGCTGGAGGACGGGCAGGAGTCCTCCGGATGCGCCGAGTCCCCGAGGTTAGCAGATCCGATACCCCTGCGTCCAGCGGCCCTCGCGATCAAAACGCCCGGATCCCGCGGGCCGAACCGCCCCGGCGCCGGATCGACCAGCCGGTGGAAACGACGTCCCGGTACGGAGAACCGGTCGCCCCGGGCGTCACACGACGCGAGGGGCGACGATCGCAGTCATCCGCTTCCCTTCCATTGAGGGGTTCTTTTCGAGCTTGCCCACCTCCTCAAGGGCCTGGAGAACCTCGTCCATGACCCTGCGACCCTCGTCGATGTGGGCCAGCTCGCGGCCGCGGAAGAGCACGTTCACCAGGACCTTGTCCTTTTGCTCGAGGAACTCGCGCGCCCGCTTGACCTTCACCTCGATATCGTGGTCGCCGGTCTTGGGGCGGACGCGGATCTCCTTGATCTGGACCTGGTGCTGCTTTTGCTTGGTGAGCTTCTTTTTCTGGGTGTACTTGAACTTGCCGTAGTCGATGATCTTGCAGACGGGCGGACGCTCGTTGGGAGCGACCTCGACCAGGTCCAGCCCGGTCTCGCGCGCTGTTTCCAGCGCCTTGCTCGTCGGCATGACACCAAGCATGGCACCCTCGGCATTAATGACCCGCACGGGGGAGATGCGGATCTGTTCGTTCACCCTGAGACCCCTCTCGATCGGTCCGATAGCGTCCTCCTCGGGGACGAAGAACAGGCCTGAGGACCCGCGGACGGAGCCGAGCCTGGGGGAAAAGGTCCCCGAGGCGGCCGGCTCCCCGACGATCTCTCGGGACATGGCCCCATAGCCGCGCCCGGTCGTCGCAGGTCAAACTTATCCTTTACGATTCCATCAACGCGTTGTCAAGATCATCTCTCACCGGTTCGATGTCTCGTGTCGCGCCGCCCCCTTGCGTCGGGGCCGCGCGAGGGTGCATATTCGGGTTGGCTCGCGGCCCACCGAGGCGAGGCCGTGAGAATCGTGGACGGGGGAGTGGGTTCGTGCAAGCGATCGCGTGCGTCGTCGAGACCGGTGTCTACGCCGACGACCTGGACGCGGCCGAGCGATTCTACGGCGATGTGCTGGGCCTGGCGGTCCGCATGAAGGAGGCCGGCCGGCACGTCTTCTTCCAGGTGGGCGATCGGGGAATGCTGCTGATCTTCCGCCCGGACGAAACGAGGCGCGGCGACCCCTTGCCTGCGCACGGCGCCCGCGGGCCGGCGCATTTCGCGCTGGGGATCGCGATGGAAGACCTCGATGCCTGGCGGTCCCGCCTGGCCGAGCGGGGCGTGGCGATCGAGCACGAGGCATTCTGGCCGGGCGGTGGCCGGTCGCTTTACTTCCGCGACCCGGCGGGCAATTCGGTCGAGTTGATCACCCCTGGCGTCTGGGGGCTGCCGACAGGCTGGTGAGCCGCTGGGCGACTTGAGATCCTGGAGACGAATCGAGTGGAAACGCGGGTCCTCATGACGGGCGGCTTCGGCTGCATTGGCGCCTGGATCACCAGGAAGCTGGTCGAAACGGGCCGCGAGGTCTGGATCTTCGACCTGAAGGAAGACACCCACCGGCTCGACCTGGTCCTCGAGCCGGAGCATCGGCCGCTCGTCCACTTCATCCCGGGCGACGTCTCCGATGCCGATACCGTCCTTCGCGCGGTGGATGACTGCGGCGCGACGCATTTGCTCCACCTGGCGGGCCTGCAAACACCCACCTGCCGGACGCAGCCGATCCTGGGGGCCCGGGTCAACGTGATCGGGACGCTCGCGGTGTTCGAGGCCGCCGTCGCGCGGAAGGACCGGGTGCAACGGGTCGTCTACGCCAGCTCGGCGGCCGTTCACGGGCCGGCTGACCCGGCCAGCGGACGGATCGGAGACGCGGTCCGGCTGTCGCCGGTGACCCACTACGGGGCCTACAAGGTCTGCAACGAACTGAACGCCCGCGTGTACTGGCTCGATCACGGCGTCACGAGCGTGGGACTTCGGCCGTGGACCGTGTACGGAGTCGGGCGCGACTTCGGGATGACCAGCGAGCCGACGAAGGCGATCAAGTCGGTCGCGGTCGGCCGGCCTTATCGGATCAGCTATGGCGGTCGTCAGGACCTCCAGTACGTGGGGGATGTGGCCGAGACCTTCGTAAGGGCCCTTGACCGGCCGTTCGAGGGCGCCGACGCTTTCAACCTGGCCGGCGCGGTCGAGACGATCGAATCGTTCGTCGCGGCCTTCGGCCAGGTCGTGCCGGAGGCCCGCGGCCTGGTGACCCACGGCGACCGGCAGCTCCCGATCGCCGCGGACCTGGACGACCGCCGGCTCCAGGAACGGCTCGGCCCGATCCCGACGACCCCCCTGAAGGAGGGGATCGCCGAAACCTATCGCCGGTTCATCGCACTGCGGGACCAGGGACGGCTGGACCTCTCGGACCTGTGAGGCCGGCACCCGGCCTTATTTTATTGCCTGGGCGCGGCGCCTCCAGGCGGCGGGACGGCCGACGCGCCGGGGGCCGCGGGCTGCTGCGCCGGCTCGAGATC
>JAKAUH010000314.1 GCA_021818605.1 Planctomycetota bacterium | reverse complement strand
GCCATCGCCGCGGCGCTCCTGCTCGTCGCCGCCGCGGGCGGATACCACGCGATCGCCACGGCCCGTGAGGACACGCCGGCACACGTCCATCGAGAGGGCGATCCTCCCGACGAGCCGGGATCCGGAAAGGCGCGGCAGGCCGCCGGCCAGAGCCGGCCCGAGGAGAAGCCGGGTCGGCAGGCGACTCGTCCCGCCGCCGCCGACTCCGCCGCGCCCGA
This sequence comes from Planctomycetota bacterium, assembly GCA_021818605.1. Classification (GTDB taxonomy): domain Bacteria; phylum Planctomycetota; class Planctomycetia; order Isosphaerales; family Isosphaeraceae; genus JAKAUH01. Next base: position 14,265 of record JAKAUH010000314.1, on the reverse strand, counting down.
CCGGATGCTCGTCACCGGCCGCGTGCTCGACTCGCAGGGCCGACCGGTCGCGGGCGCGAGCGTCGGCGTGCACGCCCGGCGGCGGCTGCTGTTCGCCCCAATGGGCTCGGAGGGCATGTTCCCGGCATTGATGGGCCAGGCGGCAACCGACGCCCAGGGCCGGTTCCGGCTCGAGGCGGCACGCACCTCGTCGGCGCGTCACTCGCAGTTCGGCGCGGTGGCAGTCGCACCGGGTTACGGCGTCGCCTGGGCCGAGCTGGATCCCGATGAGAATCAGCCGTCGGCCGACATCGTGCTGCCGCCCGAACAGATCGTCGAGGGCCGGCTCTTCGATGTGAACGGCCTGCCGGCCGGGGGCGTGACGGTCTCGGTGTCGGGGGTGTGGCGCCTGCTCTCCGTCCCGCCGTTGATCAAGCTGGGCCGCGCGATCGAGGCGACCGAGGGCCAATCCTTCTGGATCGGTCGGATCCAGGACCGGCCGGGCTGGCCAAGGCCGGTCACGACCGACGCCGAGGGACGGTTCACCCTGCGCGGCATCGGCCGCGGGGCGCGAGTGACCCTGAGCATCCTGGACCCGCGCTTCGCCCCGCAGGCGTTCGATTTCGCCGCGGACGCTCCTGCACCCGACAAGCCCAGGACGCTGAAGTGGACGCTCCAGCCCGTCCGGATGCTGGCCGGGCGCGCGACCTACGCCGACACGGGCAAGCCGGTGGTGCACGGCGAGCTGAATATCGGCAGCATCGACGACCAGCGGGTCGTCCGGATCACCCACGGCGCGACCGACGCCGACGGCCGGTTCCGCGTCAGTCTGAGGCCCGGCCGTCGCGTCTCGTTCCGGGTCGCCCCGCCCGCCGGGCAGCCGTACCTTGGCGCCGGCAGCCAACTGCAATGGCCCGGCGGGGCCGTCGAGCAGTCGGTCGACCTCGTGCTGAAGCGAGGAATCTGGCTCCGCGGCAAGGTGGTCGAGGAGGGCAGCGGGAAACCGGTCGTCGACGCCATGGTGCGATTCAACGGCCACGGCGCGCAGCGCACCGGCGGGGTGTGTCAGACGGCGGCCGACGGCACCTACGCGATGGCCGTCGCCCCAGGCCCCGGCTGCCTGTCGGTCGAGGCCGCCGACGAGGAGTATTCGCTGCGCTCCATGAGCGGCAACCAGCTCTACGACGGCAAGGACGGCGGCGTACATGTCTACGCGCATGCCTTCGTGAGATGTGCCGCCCCCAGGCCGGGCACCGACGCGATCGAGGTCAACGTCGCCCTGCGACGAACGACGCCGGCGCGGCTGGAGCTGGTCGGCCCCGACGGAGCACCGTTACGGGACGTCTGGGTCTTCAGCCGGGTCGTGCTCCAGCCCTCGGCGATATCCGCGGTGCGTACGTGGCTGACCGGTCCTCACGACGTCGCGCGCCGCGGCCGGTACGAGCTGCACGCACTCGACCCCGATGCCGAGACCCCCGTCCACTTCCTCGAGCCGAAGAGCAAGCTGGGCGCGACCGTGCGGCTGCCGGCCGGCTCGGCGCAGAAGGGCCCGATCACCGTGCGGCTCGAGCCCTGCGGCCAGGCCGCGGCGCGCCTGGTCGACCCGCAGGGCCGCCCGGTGGCCGGCCCGGTCGGAAGGCTGATCGTCAGGCTGGTCGTCACCCCGGGCGCGTCGTTCGGATCGGCCCAGGAGAGCGGCGGCGCCGTCGCCGCCGACGAGGCCGCGCTCAATCGGGTTGACCCGGTGAACTACGCGACCCCTCTCGCGGCCGACGCCCGCGGCCGGATGATCCTCCCGGTGCTGATCCCCGGCGCGACCTACCGCATCATCGACCGCAGCGGCAACTCGGTCGAGGTCCGCAAGGAGTTCGTCGCCGCCCCCGGCCAGACCATCGAACTGGGCGACATCCTGATCGCAAAGCCGCCGACCGCGCATTGACGGGATCGCGGCCCGGTCGGTCGGCCGCCCAAGGTCGGTCGCGCAGTCCTGTCCGACGCGGGCCGGACCGGCCGCCCGAAATTCTTCAGCGTCGGGCGATCGGCGCCAGGTCGTCGGAGTTGGAGTCGCCTCCCTCCGATCCGCCCGCCCGCGGCGGGCAGGAATGCCCGACCTACGCGGCGTCGAGCGCCCGGGCCTTCTTGCCCGACGCCCTTCGGATCCGGCCGGTCCGGGATTCCAGTACGAGGCGAGGCGGCTCCGCCGGCCGACCCCGCACCGCCCCGATCGATCCGAGATCGACCCGGCCGGGACCCCATCGGTCGGTCGACCGCCTGGTCGGTCGGTCCCCGCCGCGGCATCCTATCCTGGACAGGGTCGGACCGGGCCGTCCCGGCCCAATCAGTGACTCGCCACTCGCCACCCGCCACCCGCCACTCGCCACGGCCCAGAGCCACGGCTTCCGGCCCTCCTTTCGACGTCCCGTCGCGTCCGGTATGATGAACCCAGCCTGGACGACCCGAACCCGCCACGAGCCAGGAATCCCACCGCGCCATGAACACCACCCGCATCCTGACCGCCCTGCTGCTGGCGGCCGCCGGAGCCGCCACAACGACTGTCGGCGACGACAGGCCCAGCGACAGGCCGAAGCCAGCCGTGCCGGCCGGGCATGCCCGCGCCATGCAGGAGGGCCTCGCCCTGTTCAAGACGCGGGTCCGCCCGCTGCTGGTCACTCATTGCCTCGCCTGCCACGGCGGCAAGACCGTCAAGGGCGACCTCGACCTCTCGGACCGCGAGCCTTTGGTGAAAAGCGGCGTGCTCGAGGGCGGCAGCAAGCAGAGCCGGCTGGCCCTGCTGGTCCGCCACGAGGACGAGCCCCACATGCCCCAGAAGGCGCCGAAGCTCGCCGACGCCGAGATCGCCGACATCGCCCGATGGATCGACCTGGGCGCGCCCTACGATCGTCCACTCGTCGATCGGAAGCCGAGGATGAGCAAAATTCCGACGACCGCCGGCGACCCCGATTTCTGGTCGTTCCAGCCGCTGACCCGGGTGAATCCGCCGTCCGTGAAAAACCCCGAATGGACGCGCACGCCCGTCGATCGCTTCATCGCCTCGTCGCTCGATCGAAGGGGACTGCGGCCGAACCCAATCGCCGATCGCCGCACCCTGATCCGCCGCGTGTCGTTCGACCTGACGGGCCTGCCGCCGAGCCCCGCCGAGGTCGACGCTTTCGTCAACGACCGCTCGCCGGATGCCTACGAGCGGCTGGTGGATCGACTGCTGGATTCGCCGCATTTCGGCGAGCGATTCGCCCGGCACTGGATGGACGTCGCCCGGTTCGCCGAGTCGCACGGCTACGAGCAGGACTACAACCGACCGTACGCCTATCACTACCGCGATTTCCTCATCCGTGCCTTCAACGAGGATCTGCCGTACGACCAGTTCGTCCGCTGGCAGCTCGCGGGTGATGAGTGCGCACCCGATGACCCGATGGCGATGGCGGCGACCGGGTTCCTCGGCGCGGGGGCGTTTCCCACCCAGTTGACCGAGGCCGAGTTCGAATCGGCCCGGTACAACGAGCTCGACGACATGGTCTCCACCACGGGCGTCGCCTTTCTGGGGCTCTCCGTCGGCTGTGCCCGCTGCCACGATCATAAATATGACCCGATCCCGTCCCAGGATTATTACCGGCTCGCCTCCGTCTTCACCACGACGATCCGTAGCGAGATCGACATTTCCCTGGGCGATGGTGCAAAGCCGGTGAAGATGCAGGTCACCGCCGAGGGCTACCCGCACACGAAGCACAACGCCGACGATCGCGGCTTCCCACACTTTTACCCGAAAACCTATGTGCTGAAGCGCGGTGATGTGGCGCAAAAGCAGGGCGAGGCGGCGCCGGGCGTTTTGAGGGTGCTGTCGGGCGGCCAGGACGCGGGACACTGGCGCGTGGAGCGCTCGATCTCTCGCCGGCCGGGTGCCACCTATCGACGGTCGGCGCTGGGCGCCTGGCTGACGGACCCCTCTGCCGGCTCGGGCCGGCTGGCGGCGCGGGTGATCGTGAACCGGATCTGGCAGCACCACCTGGGTCGCGGGATCGTCGCCACGCCGAATGATTTTGGTGCCCAGGGCTCGCCGCCGTCGCATCCCGAGCTGCTCGACTGGCTGGCCGCGCGACTCATCGACGGCGGCTGGCGGCTCAAGCCGATCCATCGCTTGATCGTCACAAGCGCCGTTTACATGCAAAACGATGATTTCGACGAGGCCCGCGCGCGGGTCGACCGCGAGAACGTGTATCTCTGGCGCCGGGCCCCGCGACGACTTGAGGCCGAGCCGATCCGCGACGCTATGCTGGCGACGGCCGGCCGGCTGGAGCCGAGGATGTACGGCCCCGGCGCGCTGGACGTCGAGATGCCGCGAAGAAGCGTGTACTTCTTCATCAAGCGGAGTCAGCTCATCCCGCTGATGATGCTCTTCGACTGGCCCGAGCACCTGGTGAGCATCGGCGCGCGAAGCGTCACCACCACGGCGCCCCAGGCACTGGCAATGATGAACAGCCACCTCGCCCGCCACTGCGCCGAGGGCCTGGCCGCGCGCGTGGCCAGCGGCGATTCCGCGGCCGAGGTCTCGCGGGCCTACCAGATCGCCTTTAGCCGGCCGCCGAGTGGTGATGAAGCGCGGCTGGGTGCGTCGTTCCTGGCCTCGCAGCGCGCGGCGTATCTCCGCGCGAAGCGCCCCGACGCCGAAGCCCGCCGCGCCGCGCTCGTCGATTTCTGCCAGGCGATGCTGGGCATGAACGAGTTTATTTATATTCCTTAAGTAGGTCAGGCTCTCAGCCTGACGTCCCCACGTAGGTCAAGCTGGAAAACCCGACCTACCTTTCCAGGATGCCGTCATGACCGATCCCTCTCGCGAGAACCTCACCCGGCGCCGGTTACTCCAGCGCGCCGGCGGCGGCTTCGGACTGCTCGGACTGGCGGGCCTGCTCCAGCGCGAGGGCCTGCTGGGCAGCCACGCATCGGCCGCCGAGAACCCGCTCAACCCGATGGCGGCGCGCCCGGGTCACTTTGCCCCAAGGGCGAAGCGGGTCATCTGGATTTTTACCAACGGCGGGCCGAGCCAGGTGGATACCTGGGAGTACAAGCCGGCGCTCGAGCGCTGGAACGGCCGGTCGATGCGCGAGTTCGACCCATCGTTCAAGAACACCACCGGCTTCTTCAAGAACCAGGTCGGCGCCCTGATGAAGTCGCCCTTCAGGTTCGTTCCGAGGGGCGAGTGCGGCAAGATGGTCTCCGAGATCTTCCCGCACCTGGGCCGGCACGTGGACAAAATGGCGTTCGTGCACTCGGTCTTCACCGAGTCGAACAACCACTCGCCAGCGCTCTTCATGATGAACACCGGCCTGCCGCGGATGGGCTATCCCTGCGTCGGCTCGTGGGTGGCGTACGGCCTGGGCAGCGAGGCCGACAACCTCCCCGGCTTCGTCGTGATGAGTGATCCGAAAGGCCGCGGCCTGCCCAAGGGCCACGCGGCGAACTGGGGCGCGGCCTTCTTGCCAGGCGTGTACCAGGGAACGCACCTGCACCCGAACGGTCCGCCGATCGACGACCTCGAGCGCCCCGCCGGCATGACGGATGAAACCCAGCGCGCCCAGCTCGCTTTCTTGAACCGGGCGAGCAAACTGCACGACGCGCACTTCGCCGCCGAGGCCGAGCTGGCGGCACGCATTCATAGTTACGAGCTGGCCTATCGGATGCAATCGGCCGCGCCCGAGGCGATCGACATCGACGCCGAGCCCGAATCGGTGAAGCGGCTGTACGGCATCGGCGACCCGAGCTGCGACCACTTTGCCCGGCAGTGCCTGACGGCCCGGCGCCTGGCCGAGCGGGGCGTGCGGTTCATCCAGATCTATTCCGGCGGCATGGACAACCAGCTCTCGTGGGACGGCCACAGCGACATCAAGGGGAACCACGCGGGCTTCGCCGCCGAGACCGACCGACCGGTCGCCGGCCTGCTCGAGGACCTGTCCTCCCGCGGGCTGCTGGATGAAACCCTGGTCATCTGGGGCGGCGAATTCGGCCGATTGCCGATCGCCCAGACCGGCCAGAAGCCCGGCCGCGACCACAACCCCCACGGGTTCACCGTCTGGCTGGCCGGCGGCGGCGTCAAGGGCGGCATCAGCCACGGCGCGACCGACGAGGTCGGCTATGCCGTCGCAGTCGACCCCGTGCACATCAACGACCTGCACGCCACGATCCTGCACCTCTTGGGCATCGATCACACGCGCCTGACCTACCTTTACAACGGCCGGCGGTTCCGACTGACGGATGTGGCCGGCAAGGTTATACAACCAGTGCTGGCGTGACGGCATGAAACTATTATGATTCGACCGCGGAAGGACTCTCTTCGGTGGCGGGCGGGCGGCCGTTTCGGGATCCGGGGCTCGATCCCTCGTCGCGGGCAACTGTGGGGACGACCTGCAAGAGTCTGGGGCGGTGATTGAAAACCCAAAAGGGTTGCGAGCACCCGGAAACGCTCAACGCAATGAGACGCAGGTGATGGAGAATGCGGCGCTTCACGACACGTCCTGCTGCGTGACAGAGAAGCGGTACGACACCATGCCTCTTCTGGATCAACCGGCGTTCGGGTTGTGGAAAGCTTAACGGACCGGCGGTTCCGGAGGAGGCCGGTCGCAATCGCACGGCGCCCCGACCGCACCGCAGGCATCCGGCCCCGACCGATCCGCCGAAGTCGGTCAGACTTTCGAGCCTGACGCGGGTCCGATCCGTTCCGGACGGAGTCAGCGTGGAAAGGATGACCGACTTCGGGACCCACCCCACACCATTGCCCCACAATCGTCGGCCATTTGTTAAACAAGTATTGTAACCCCCCGCCCCAGCGGTTAAGCTCCAACGTGGTCCGTTCGCAGCATCCCTATCGAGGGCGATGGCCATGTTTCGATTCATGCACGGTGCGAGTCGCGATTGTGATGGAGTCTCGCGGCGCGGGTTTCTGCGCGTCGGCGGGCTTGGGCTGGCGGGGCTGTCGCTGGCCGACCTGTTCCGGCTCGAGGCCCACGCGGTTGCACCTGGAGCAGATACCGCGACCACAGCCGCGACCGCGACCAGGGTTGCGAAAGCAACAGCCGCGGGCGCGAAGAACGTGATCCTGCTCTGGATGCAGGGCGGCGCCAGCCATATTGATACGCTCGACCCCAAGCCCGAGGCGCCCGCGGAGATCCGCGGCGAGTTCGGCGTGATCGACACGGCGCTGCCGGGGGTGAAGGTCTGCGAGCACCTGCCGATGCTGGCGCAGCACCTGGACAAGCTGACGATCATCCGCTCAGGTTATTCCTACAACGGCGGGCACGGGATCGCCGACGCCTACATGCTCTCGGGCTGGCGGTTCACCCCGGCGACCGTGTATCCGTCGATGGGATCGGTCATCGCCCGCGAGCTGCCGGCCGACCCGGGGATGCCGCCCTATATCCAGCTCGGCCGGTACGTCGATCAGAAGACTGGCGGCGGGCTGGCGGGCTACCTGGGGAACGAGCACAACCCGTTCGTGATGACGTCGGATCCGAACTCGCGGAAGTTCAGCGTCGATGGGATCACGCTGCCCGGCGGGCTGTCGGCATCGCGGTTCGACCGCCGCCGCCGGATGCTCGACCACTTCGACCGCTGGCAGGAGCGCGTCGAGTCACAGGTCAGTGACTCCACCGCCATGGACCGGTTTTATGAGAAGGCTTTTGGCGTCGTCACCTCGCCCAGGGCCAAGCGGGCGTTCGACCTGTCGGAGGAGGACGACAACCTGCGCAATCAGTACGGCCGGAACACCTTCGGCCAGAGCTGCCTGCTCGCCCGCCGCCTGGTCGAGGCCGGCGTCCGGTTCGTCACCGTGTCATCGCCCGGCTGGGACACGCATCAGCAGAACTTCACCAGTTTGAAGAGCCGGCTCTTGCCCCGGCTCGATGCCGGCTACGCGGCGCTGCTGGCAGATCTGAAGGCGCGCGGGCTACTCGAGCAGACGATCGTCGTCTGGATGGGCGACTTCGGCCGGACGCCCAAGATCAACTCGGCGGCCGGGCGCGACCACTGGGTCGGCTCGATGGTCTTCGGCATCGGCGGCGGCGGGATCCGCGTCGGCGAGGTCTTTGGCAAGAGCGACCGATATGCCGAGCAGCCCGTCACGCCTCTGGTCCAGGCCGAGGACATCACCACCACGATCTACGCGCAACTGGGCGTCCCGCTCGACCGCTATTACACGGCTCCCGACGGCCGCCCGTTCCCGCTCAGGCCGGCCGGGCGCGTGCTCTCGGAGCTGATCGGGTGAGGGCGTTTGTTTCAAGGAGTTTGGGCATTCTTGCCCGATGCTCAGGCCTCGCCAGGCCGGAATGACCGACCTACTTCCAGATCGGCGAATCGTGGTTACTCGTTCGCCTCGACGCGAAGCTATCGGGAGGGGATCGCATGAGGGCGTCGATTCGAATCGTCGCGACCGTCGCGCTGATCGGCACGGCAGCGTGCGCGAGTGCAAATGCAGCCGCTGATCGGACCACGACCGCCGGCCAGCCGGTCTCATTCGCGACCGACGTGCAGCCGATCCTGACGAAACAGGGCTGTAACCAGGGCGCCTGCCACGGCGCCCAGCACGGCAAGGGGAACTTCAAGCTATCCCTCCGCGGCTTCGACGACGCGGCCGATTATCGCGAGATCGTCCGCGGCGCGTTCGGCCGCCGGATCTCGGCCGTCGATCCCAGAGACAGCCTGTTGCTCCGCAAGCCGACTCTGCACATGGCGCACCAGGGAGGCCGGCGGCTCACCGAGAACTCGTGGGCCTATCAAACCCTCGTCAAATGGCTCCGCCAGGGCGCGCCCGGACCGGCTCCGTCCGACCGGAAGCTCAGGCAACTGGTCGTCGAGCCGACGGAGATCATCCTCCAGCCGGGCGGCAAGGCAAAGGTCACCGCGAAGGCCATCTACGAGGACGGCTCGAGCGAAGTCCTGACCGAGAAGGCCGCGTTCGACAGCCAGGCCCCGATGGTCGCAAAGGTCGATGCCAGGGGCACCATCGAGGCGGCCGGCGGCCTGGGCGAGTCGGCCGTGATGGTCCGCTACCTTAGCTCCGTGGTCGCAACACGCGTGATCGTCCCGTATGGCCCCGCACCGTCGCTCAGCTCATTCAGGCCGAACAACATCGTCGACCGGCTCTGGGCCGACACCTGGCGTAAGGTCGGTCTGTCGCCGTCGCCGGTCTGCGACGACGCCGAGTTCTTCCGCCGCATCCACCTGAACACGCTGGCCACCCTGCCCCGGCCCGAGGACGTCCGGGCGTTCCTGGCTGATCCGAGCGCTGACAAGCGAGACAAAGCAATCGACGCGGTACTCCGGCGCCCCGAGTACGCCTCGTTCTGGGCGCACAAGTGGGGCGACCTGCTGCTGAACAACAGCCAGACGGTCGGCAAGAAAGGGATGTGGTCGCTGCACAACTGGCTGCGGACCTCATTCCGCGAGAACCGGCCGATGGATGCGATGATCACCGAACTGATCACCGCGATCGGCAGCCCCTACCAGAACGGGCCGGCGAACTTCTACAAGATCGGCACCGCCGACGAGTGGACTGAGAGCACCGCCCAGGTCTTTCTGGGCGTCCGGCTCCAGTGCGCCCGCTGCCACAATCACCCGTATGAGAGCCTCCTCCAGGCCGATTACTACGCGATGAAGGCCTTCTTCGGCCGCGTGGGCAAGAAGGGAAGCCAGGACTTCGGCCTGGCTGGCGGCGACACGGTGATCTACATCCGCGACTCGGGCGAGGTCACGCATCCGCGCACCGGTCAGGTGATGAAGCCGAGGCCCATCGGAGGCGCGCCGGTCGACCATCCGATCGATCGTCGCCGGGCCCTGGCCTCCTGGATCTCATCGCGCGACAACAAGTCCCTGGCGCGGAACCTCGCGAACCGCTACTGGGGCTATTTCTTCGGCCGGGGACTGGTGAACCCGATCGACGATATCCGCGCCACGAATCCCGCGTCGAACCCACAACTCCTCGACGCGCTGGCAGACGACCTGATTCAGCATAACTACGACATCAAATCTCTGATTCGCACGATCATGCGATCGAAGGTCTACCAGTTCAGCGCGGTGGCGCTACCGGCGAGCCGGGCCGATGTTGAGAATCGCTACGCGACTCATTATTCGCCCACGCGGCTGGGCGCCGAGGCGCTGCTGGACGCCGTGGATTTCGCCTGCGGCACGACGGAGAAATTCAAGGGGTTGCCGAAGGGCTATCGGGCGATCGACCTGCCCGATTCCGAATACACGTCGGAGTTCCTCGACACATTCGGCCGTCCGAGGCGCGCGGTGCCGTGCGAGTGCGAACGGAGCGAGGCGCCCACGATGACCCAGGCCCTCCTGATGATCAGCGGCGGCCTGCTCAACCGCAAGGTCTCGGACTCCGCCGGCCGGGTCGCCCGGCTGGTGAAGCAGAAAACGCCGACGGCCAGGGCCGTCGAGGAGCTGTTCCTCTGCACGCTCTCGCGCCTGCCGACGGCCGCGGAGTCTCGCGAGGCGATCGCCGAGATCCAGGCCGCGCCGAGCCCGAAGGAAGGATTCGAGGACATGCTCTGGACCCTGCTCAACACCCGTGAATTTCAGTTCAACCATTGAACGGACTGGCCCTGACAAAACGGGGACCGGCCCGAGCCATCGTGCCACCGGGCCCCGTTTTGCAGGGCAACTTCTCTGCTGCCCTGCCGCGCAGTCCCTCGCGGCGCAACGAGGCTATCCCCATGCGCCTGTCGATGCTTCGATCCGGCCCGGCCCTGGTTTTGATCGTCCCGCTCGTACTGGTCGCCCGCGGAGCCGGCGCCGAGACACCCTATCCCGAGATCTCCTACATCGTGCCGGGCGCGGTCTGCCGGGGCACGACGAGCGAGATCACGATCGTGGCCCGCCAGGCCCGGCGCGGGTTCGAGCACGCCTCGCAGGTCTTTTTCAGCGGCGAGGGCCTGCAAGCCGAGGTCCTGCCCCGCGAGGCGAAGGCGCCCGTCGAACGCCGCAAGCTGAAGGTGACGGTCGCCCCAGATGCCACGCCCGGGTTGCATGAGGTCCGCGTGATGACCGATGCCGGCATCTCGTCGATCGGCGAGCTGCTGGTCGTCGATGACTCGGTGATCGTCGAGGCGGCCAGGGCTCATGCGAATCCCACGACAGCCCAGGCGGTCGACGTGAATCGCGTGATCGCCGGCGCGATCGCCGTCAAGGAGGAGGTCGATTGCTACAGGTTCCGCGCGAGGGCCGGCCAGGAGGTCACCTTCAGCCTGATGGGCCAGCGCCTGTATTTCAAGCGCCACTACCAGGAAGCGGGCAGCTCGGACCCGATGCTGATCCTGACAAACGCCGCGGGCGACGAGCTGGCGTCGAACGACGACTTTTTTCTCGGCGACCCGATGCTGCACCACCGCTTCGAACAGGACGGTGAGTACATCGTCGCTGTCCGCGACGTCGACTACGGCGGTGCGCCGCATTTCACCTATTCACTGATGATGACCGATCGTCCTTTTGTCACGTCGGTGTTTCCCCTGGTGATCCCAACAGCCGGCCCGTGGACCGCGCGCGCCAGCGGCTACGGACTGCCGGAGGGTCCGCTCAAGCTGGCGGAGCTCGCGAGTCCGGCCTCACCAGGTCCGCACGCCGCCCGGCTGGTTGTCGATGGACGGAAGACCAACACGTCAACCTTCCAGGTGACCGATTTGCCCATTCACACCGAGGCCGAGCCGAACGACGACCGTGCGAAGGCCACCGTCGTGCCGAAGCTCGGCGTGATGCTGAGCGGCCGCGCCGACCGTCCCAATGACGTCGACCACTTTGCCTTCGACCTGAAGGCGAAGCGCCCCATTCGGTTCGAGGTCAAGGCGCGTCCACTGGGCTCGATCCTCGACTCGTTCCTGCGCATTTTGAACGACAAGGGCGCGGCGGTCGCCTCGGGCGACGACACACGGCGCTCGAAGGACGCCGTGCTGACGTTCACGCCCCCCGCCGACGGCCGCTACACGCTGGAGGTCCGCGACCTGATCTACCGCGGCGGCCCGGGTTTCGCGTACGCCATCGAGGTCCGCGAAGACGAGCCGGATTTCGAGGTGACCTGCGACGACGACCGCGCGGGCGTCGGCCCCGGCGGCGCGGTGCCGTGGTTCCTTCGCGCCACGCGGAGCGCCGGCTTCGATGGCCCGATCGAGGTGCGAGCCGAGGGCCTGCCGCCGGGTCTCACGGCCCGGCCGATCACGATCCCGGCGACGATGACCGACGGCTGCCTGGTCGTCCAGGCCGCTCCAGGCGCCAGGCCCTCCGCCGCCCCCGTGAAGCTGATCGCGAAGGCGAGCATCAAGGGCCTCGACGGCAAGACGCGCCAGGTCGAGCATCGGGTCCAGCCGCTGGAGGAGCTCTACATGGGCGGCGGCGGCCGGAATGTCTGGCCGGTCGAGACGCAGTTCGCCCAGATCGTCACGCGCGACGATATTGCCTCGGTGCGGGTGACGCCCGCGGCGATTACCCTCAAACCCGGCCAGCAGGTCGTGCTGGATGTCGAGATCGCCCGCCGCCCGCCTTTCAAGGACCGGGTGACGCTGGATGTCAAGCTCCAGCATCTCGGCTCGGTCTTCGGCAACCCGCTGCCGCCCGGCGTCACGTTCGTCGAGTCCGGCAGCAAGACATCGCTGGCGCCGGGCGAGTCAAAAGGCCGGATCATCCTGAAGGCCGCGCCCGACGCAAAACCCATCAAGGACGTCACGATCGCGGCCGTTGCCTATGTCTCGATCGACTTCGTGTCGAAGCGCGCCTATGCCAGCGCGCCGATCCTGACGAGCGTCGTCAGTCGCTGACCCGGCGAACCGGTGACGTCAGTCGCCGGGTGCTTCCCAGGCAGGACTCGGCGACCGACATCGCCGGTTCGCCCGACCAGCCCGCGCTGTCCGGATATCCTATCCGGCAGGCGGACGGCGCATCCCCCTGCGCGCCCCAACATTGCGAGAATTCCCCTGGATTCCGCGCGGCCGGGCGGGACACCATGGAGGCCGGGCCGACACTATTCTTCTGGAGCGTCTGCTCTCCGTCCTCTGTCGTCCGCTCTCCGATGTCCCCGCCGGCGAGGTGATCCGAAAATGTCGAACGCGGTGATGACCTCCCTGGCCCGGCAGATTGGGACCCTCTATGCCGGCGGCTCGGCGATCGGGCTCTCCGACCGCCAACTCGTAGACCGGATCATCGGCGGGGGCGGCGTGGAAACGGCATCGGCCGACGAGGCGGCATTCAGCGCGCTGGTGGCCCGCCACGAGCCGATGGTGCTGTCCGTCTGCCGCCAGATCCTGGGCGATCACCATGAGGCCGAGGACGCCTTCCAGGCGACGTTCCTGGTGCTGGCGCGTCGGATTCGCTCGATCCGGGACCCGGACGTGCTGGGGGCCTGGCTACACGGCGTGGCGCTCCGGACCGCCCGGCAGGCCCGCGCGCGGCGGGACCGACGCCGGCGGACCGACGAGGCGGCCGCAGCCGCAAGGCCGGAGGCTCGACCCGACATGCAAGCCAAGACCCTGATCGATCGCGAGCACGCCGAGGCCCTCCACACCGAGATCGCCCGGCTGCCGGAGGTCTTCCGGCTGGCGGTCGTCTCGTGCTACCTCGAGGGCCTCTCGCCCGACGAGGCCGCGCGCCGGCTGCGATGGTCGGGCGGGACGCTCCGCAGCCGGCTGGTCCGGGCACGCGAGCGGCTGCGCCGCGGGCTCCTGAGCCAGGGGATTGCTCTGTCGACGACCGCCATCGCCGGCCTGCTGACATCGCGCTCGGCGCAGGCGAGTTTCTCCGTTCCACCCCTCCTGCGTGAAACCACCACGAGGGCCGCAATCCGCTTCGCGACCCGCGCGAGTGCCTCGGCGCCCGCACCCGCCGCAACCCTGGCCCGGGACGTCCTGGGGATGATGTTCGCGCGCAAGCTAATGGCCATCGCCGCGGCGCTGCTGGTCCTCGCCGCAGCCGGATTCGGATACCATACGATCGCCGCGGGCATCGGCCCCGGTCTGAACTTGCCACTTGCCACTCGCCACTCGCCACTATCCGAGCCACTCCCCGACGACGAGCCACGAACTGCTCCCGGCCGGATGCTCGTCACCGGCCACGTGCTGGACGCCCAGGGCCGGCCGGTCGCCGGGGCGTCGACGATGGCCCTGGCGTCGCTCAAGTGGCCGGGGCGCGGCGACCGGGTGGCGCAGATGGGGCCGACGCCGGTCGGCCACGCCACGGCCGACGGATCAGGCCAGTTCCGGCTCGACGCGGCGAGAGTCTCCTCGGGGCGGAACT
>JAKAUH010001126.1 GCA_021818605.1 Planctomycetota bacterium | reverse complement strand
TGTTGGGCGCGGGGTCTCATGACCCCGCGCCGCACCGACCGCGGTCTTCACTCGCCACTCGCCACCTCGGTCCGCCTGCCGGCGCGGCGAATTCCGGAACGGGAACGCGCCACAAAGCACTCACTCGCCCATCCCATCCCCATCCGCGCCGACCCCGTCGGCCGACGGAGCCGCGGCGATATCCCGGATCACAAACCGAGGCGCCGGATCGGCCGGGGGCCCGCCGCCGATGACCAGAAGCTCGATTGTCGTCTCGCGGAACAGGCTCTCGACCCGCTCGATCCCCTCGTCCAGCCGCCGATGAAGCGCATGCAGCGACCCATCCTGTTCCGCCTGGCCAGGCGGATAACCGGCGATCCGCCGGATCGGGTCGACCGCGTTGATCACGTCCAGCAACGTCAGCTCGTCGATCGGCCGGGCGAGCACATAGCCGCCGCGCAGCCCGCGCTGCGCATCCACCACGCCTGCCTTCCCCAGCGTCTGCAACACCTTCGACAGATAGCCCGCCGGCACCCCGGTCGCGGCTGCAATGCGTTGCGTCGTCACGGGTTGCCCTACCTGGCCCCCCAGAAAGACCACCGATCGGAGGGCGTACTCGGCCGTCTGCGATATCATGCTCCACCTATCATACCGGACATCAAGATCCAAAAACTCAACCCTCTTGTTGTAGGCACCGACGGGTCGACCCTCCAGACCCAGAAATCGACAAAATCCCCTCGGCGACTGAACCGGTGGACACAAGGCCAGTCAAGTGGGGGAAACGCGGAGCGGCTCGGAACGTCGGCCGAGGGCGTCACCATGGTACTTCAGGATCACTTCCGCCCCCCGCTGGGCATGCGCCGCCACTGGCACGCCTTCCACAATTCCTGGGCAACCTACATCGCCTCGGACCTGAACGGCGGGCTCCCCGAGGGATACTTCGCCGAGCCTAATGTCCAGTACGGCATCGAGATCGACGTGGCGACGTTCGAGGAGCCGGGATTCGTGCCGCCAACGACTCTTTCCTGGCCGGACGGGCCCTCGGCGAGCGGCTGGACCGCCCCCGCGCCGACGCAGACGATCCCGCTGCCAATCCTCACCGACATCGTCGAGGTTCTGGTCTTCGGCCGTGAGGGGGGCCCGACACTGGCCGGGGCGATCGAGCTGGTGAGCCCGGCGAACAAGGACCGGCCCGAGGATCGCGACGCATTCGTCACAAAGTGCGCAGCGTACCTTCAACAGGGGCTGGGCCTGGTGGTGGTCGACGTGGTCACCGATCGGCGAGCGGACCTGCACCGCGAATTGCTGGGCCGGTTCGGCGCGTCACCAATGCCGGCGCCGCCGTCCGAGCCGGCCGGATCACGCGGATCGGACCTGCATGCTGATTCGTTCCGCCCGGTCGAACGCGACGGCCATTCCAGCCTGGACATCTGGCACGAGCTGCTGGCGATCGGCGAGCCGCTACCGAGCCTGCCCCTGTGGCTCCCGGGCGCCCTCTGCCTCCAGGTCGACCTCGGCGCGAGTTACACCCGCACCTGCCGCGAACAGCGCATCCCGGTCGGGGCCTGATGTCCCAGAGCGCCGGAAGGTCGACGGAAGCACGTCCTTCGCGCGGCGCCACCGCGTCCCGGCCCGGCCCGACGCTCCAGCCAACCGGCGCGAATCGCGGCCGATCCGATCAGCCGTTTGCCCGGCGAGTGACCCCAACCCGGTACGCCCGGCCCTCGCGACCGAGAATCTCGATCTTCACCCGCCGGCTGTCGTCCTCGACGACCGGCCCCTTGAGGAACAGGGCGTTGTACAGCGTGATGAATTGATTCTCAAGCGCGGGCTTGCCGTCATCCGGCCGGGCCGGGATGACCTGGATCGGCCCCGCGCCGTTGGCGATCGCCAGCGAGACCTTGTAGCAAAGCACGCCGGTCTCCGACCTCGGCCGGCCGTCGCGGCTGCGGACCTCGACCACGTACGCCGTCTCGTCGTCGATCGGCACGACGAGCCCCTTGACGCCCCCCTCCTCATCAACCGGGGTGATCAGGCCGGTGCGCGACGTCTTCCGCGAGATCAGGAAATCGCGGTCGGTGAGCCAGCCGAGCTTGTACTTCTGCCACGTCAGGTAATCGTTGGCACCGGTCAGGCAGCCCATCAGGTCCCAACTGCCGACAAACCGCTGGATGTCCTTGTACCGGCGCCGGCCGTCGTCGCGTCTCGCCGTCCCGGTGGAACGGCCCAGGGTCCGGTCCTGAATCTCCTTGAACCGGACCTTGTTCTCGGCGTAGCTGTACAGGTCCGGCAGGCCAAACACGTGCCCGGTCTCATGAGCCAGCACCTTCCAGCCCCAGGCCGGGAACCGGATGTCATTGCCGAAGGTCACAGCATGGCGGATCTCGGCACCGCCCGCGCGGATGCCCATCCCAGGATGGGCCAGGAACGTCGGCGAGTTGGGCGTCCCCTTGTTCCGCGAGGCGACGATGTAGACGATGTCGTACTTGCGGAAATCCACGTCCTTGCCCGCCTTGCCCACCACCTCGGCGATGTACGTCCTGTGCGTCTCCCAGGCGGCCGTGTTATAGCTCTCCCAGGTGGATTCGTGGTCCATGGCGATCCACTGATGACGCGCGTCGACCTTCAGGTTCATCAGGCCGTGCGACGCCTTGCGGAAAAATCGCAGCGACTCGGGAACCAGCCGGTTGTACAGGTCCTTCGTCGACTCCTCGGCCAGCGCATCCGGAAACCGGGCGAACAGCATGACGGCCCGGATCTCGCCCTTCGGCCTCAGCAGGGCCCGGTAATCCGTCCGGCCCTCCCAGAACTCGGCCGGAATTGGTGGGCGGGC
>JAKAUH010000620.1 GCA_021818605.1 Planctomycetota bacterium | reverse complement strand
CACGATCGACCCGGACCTGGTCCTCTTCGCCGGCGGGATGACCAACGCCGGCAACCCGCTGCTGGAGGAGATCCACCGGAACGTGCGGCGGATGGCCTTCCCAATCCCCGCGGCAAAGACGCGGATAGAGTTCGCGCAGCTCGGCGACGAGGCCGGGTTCGTCGGCGCCGCGGGCTGGGCCCGGACGGTCCTCAGCCGGACTTCTTGACCGGCTCATCCTTCGCTGCCGGCTTCGACTCTGCGGAAGCCGCAGGCTTCTTCGACGGGGCCGCGGCCGCGGCCTTTTTGCCTGCCACCCTGACCGCCTTCCTCGCCTCGGCCTTCGCGGCGATCACGTTGAGGAATTCCTGCTCGGTGATCTGGCCGTCGCTGTTGTGGTCGAGCACGTCGAACCGCCGGCGCGGGCCGCTGAACTCCTCGCGCGAGACCTTGCCATCGTGGTCTTTATCCATCGACTGGAAGCGGGCGACCGCCTTCTTGCGGACCAGCTCGCCGAACTCGCGGAGGTCCAGGAGCAGGTCGCGATACTCCTCGGCCTCGAGCTTGCCGTTCTTGTTGTGGTCTCCCTGTTTAAGGAGGCGGTCGAAGGCCGCGCGGCCCGACGGCGGGACCTCCTCGCGCTCGACGGCCCGATCGCGGTTGACGTCCAGCTCCAGGAAAAGCTCGCGGAAGGCCGCGGCCTGCTTCTTCTTCGCCGCCTGCGCCAGCGCCAGTCCCACCAGCGACGAGGCGCACAGAAACACAAGGGCACAGCGAATCGAGGAGTTCATGGGCATGGTCCTGGTGTTGTGCTTTCGTCGGTCGACGATGGCCACCGCTGGCCAGGAGGCCCTGACCTGATGGGAAAGGAAGTCGAAGACTCGGAACCAATCCCCATTCCGTGCGGGCCTGTCATTCGCTCGCGTCCGCCGCCTCTTGAGGATCAAACACCCGATCAGGCCGAAGGTGTCGCGGAGGCCATCGCCGGCTGGGAAGCGGCCGGGGCCGACTGGCCCTCGATTGCGAAGTCCCTGATCTCGAGCTGCACCTCGCGGTGGTTGTTCCACTCGTTGATCGACGGGTGAAAGGCGAGCGAGCAGTGGCAGCCGGGCTGGAGGGCCTGACCGCGCTCAGCCATGTTCCAGCCGATGGCCTTCATGACGACGCTGTCCTGGCGGATGCGGAGCTGGAGGTGGTTCTTGTGCTCGCCGACCACGCGGGGCTGGCCGACAATCTGGAGGCGCGAGGCGGCGAGGAGCGGTTTGGCATTGCCCATGCCGTACGGCTCGAGGCGGTCGAGCTCCTCGATGACCCGGAGGCTGAGCGAGCCGAGGAGCACCTCGGCGTCAATGTGGAGAACGCGCTCGAGGTGCTCGGGCGCGAGCGCCGAGCGGCAGCGTTCCTCGAAGAGCCCGGCGAAATGCTCCACGTCGACGGCCGCGAGCTTCAGCCCGGCGGCGGCGGCGTGGCCGCCGAACGCGAGCAGGGGGGCGGCGCAGTCCTTGATGGCTGCGTAGAGGTCGAAGCCGGGGATGGAACGGGCGGAGCCCTGGGCCAGTTCGTCGCCGCGGGCGAGCACAATGGTCGGCCGGTGGTAGGTTTCGGCGAGGCGGCCGGCGACGATGCCGATGACGCCGGGGTGCCACCCGGCACCGGCGAGAACAATCGAGCGGCGATCGGCGATCGGGCCGGCGGCGTCGATCATCGCGCGCGCCTCCTCGTGGATCTTGCGCTCGATCTCCTGGCGGCGGGCGTTGCAGCGGTCGAGCTCCGAGGCGAGCTGACGGGCCCGGATCTCGTCGTCGGTGGTGAGCATCTCGACGGCCATCATGGCGCCCTGGAGCCGGCCGGCGGCGTTGATCCGGGGCGCTAGCCCGAAGGCGACGGTGCCCGTGTTCAGCTTCCGCCTGGCGTTGGCGCCGCTGACCTCCATGAGCGCGCGAAGGCCGATCGTCGGCTCGGCGGCGATCCCGGCCAGGCCGTGGCGCACCATCACGCGGTTCTCGTCCGCCAGCGGGACGACGTCGGCGATCGTCGCCAGGGCCACCAGGCCCATCGAGCGGACGAGGAAGTCGCGGAGATGCGGGCTGGCGCGCTTGCCGTCGCCGAACGTCTTGCAGACCTGCCACGCCACCTTGAAGGCAACCCCGGCGCCGCAGAGCTCGCCGCAAGGGTAGGAGCTTCCCGGAAGCCGGGGATGCACGAGCACCGCCGCGCGGGGCAGCTCGGCGCCGATGGTGTGGTGGTCCGTCACGACCAACTCGACACCCAGCTCGCGAGCCAGGTCGGCCTCGCGAACCGCCGAGATTCCGCAATCGACCGTGACGATCAGCGCTCCGGGATACTCCGCGGCGAGGCGCTTCAGGGCGTCGGAGCTGACGCCGTATCCCTCCTCGATGCGGTGTGGAATGTAGTAATCGGCATCACGGGCGCCGGCCAGCTTGACGCAGGTCCACAGAATACTGGTGCCACAGACCCCGTCGACGTCGTAGTCGCCGTAGATGACGATCTTGCGGCCCGAGCGAATGGCCTCGACGATCCGATCGGCGGCCTGAACGGCCCCGGGCATGAGCTCCGGATCGTGCAGGCTGCCCATGCGCGCGTCCAGGAACGCCACAGCATGCGCCGGGTCGGCGACCCCGCGGTTCAGCAGGACCTGCGCCACCAGCGGAGACAGCCCGGAACGGCTGCTCAGCTCGCGGATCCGCGATTCGTCGTGCGGTCTGATGCGCCAGCGAGCATTCATCGGCGGCGAGGTCCCACCCGGGGCTGGCCGCGTCGCGCACCCGCGGCCGTCAAAACCATTTCCGACGCTTTGCGTAAATCCACATGAA
>JAKAUH010000136.1 GCA_021818605.1 Planctomycetota bacterium | reverse complement strand
CCCGATCATCATTCGCGAGTCGGACCTGGCCGGCCCGAACTTCGCCAGTTCGATGAACTCCAGGACGCGGGCGCGGATCATGCGGAGCTGGCCGCATGATCGGGCGTTCGCGGCCGGAGTGATGAGGCGGATCGACGCGGCCCGCTCCGCAGCGGCGTTCCGGACGGCCCATCACGGCACAGCCGCGCTGAGGGTCCATCGGGCGACGGCCCGGCCCGCCGGTCCGGGAGCGACCCCCGCGACGGCGCCCACCGGCGCCCAGTCCGCGGCCGTCGATGCCGCGATCAGCAGCCTGGTCGTGTCCAGTAAGGCCCAGCAGCGCCAGCGGTGATCGGCCTTCGGTCATTCAACCCACGGGACGGGCCGCGACCATCCAGGGGACCGGCACCGGCTTTCGCGGAGCCGGTCCCCTCGGTTGGCGCGATGGGAAGCCACCCTTGACCTGGGGCGATCGCCTCGGATCGATGTCGGCGCGGCGGGGCCGGTGCTCTCGGGATGAGTACCCTCGCTACGGCCGGGCCGGACCGGGCCGCGCCACCCCGCGCCGGCGCCGGGCCGCACGCAGCCGGACCGCCGCCGCTCGATCTCTCAATGCTTGTGGTCGTGCCCTCCATGGAAGACCGGAGTTCTGGCATCGCCCCGGGCGGCGATGTACGCGACCAGGTCGAGGATTTCTTCCTTCGTCAGCTTGTCGAGCAGGCCCTTCGGCATGATCGAGACGGCCGATCGCTTGCGCTCGTCGATCTCGCCGCGTTCGATGACCACCGGAGCGGTCCTCGCCAGTGGGTTCTCGATCACCTTGATGTGATCGGGCGTCTCTTCCAGGATCAGGCCGGTGACGGTCTTGCCCGAGTTCAGCAGGAACGAGTGCGTCTGGTACTTCTCGTCGATCTTCGCCGACGGCTCGAGCAGGTTGCGAAGGATCTCCGTCGGTGCCATCTTGGCGTCGAGTTGGGTGAGGTCGGGTCCGATCGCCGTGCCGACGTTGTTGAGCTTGTGGCAGGCGACGCAGCTCGCCACCTCGAAGATCTGTTTGCCATTCGCGAAGGAACGGCCGGCGCCGAGGTCGGCGACCGATGACGCCAGGTCGTTGAAGGCCCACTCCTTGCGCGGTCGGTTGTTCCTGAGAAGGTCGTCGAGGATTGGCAGCGGATGGCTCGCCAGGTAGCCGGTGGGATCGGCCAGATACGCGGCGATGTCCTCGATCACGTAGAACGCTCCGTACATCCGCCGCCAGTGGCCGGGATACGTGCACACATAGGGATACACGCCCGGTTTGGTCGGGGCGGTGAAGTCGAGCTTCTGCGACTCGCGCGGGGCGAGCAGCCGGCTGGCGAGCAGGATCTTATCCGTTTGCGGCACGTAGCTCCGCTCCAGGGCCCCCGGCTGGGTGGCCGTCGACTCGCCGAGCAGGCCGACTTCCTGGAGCGCGCCGGGGCTGGTCACGACGAAGTTGTGCGGCATGATGTCGCTGTTCTCGAAGACGATCTCCACCGGCTTGCCCGCCTGGGCGGCGATCCGGTCGCGGTTGAAGAGCATCTGGTCGGTGACAGTCCCCAGCCGGATCACGCGGACGCCCAGGTCGCCCAGCTCGCGACGGACCTGTTTTGCGCGATCCGGCGGGAGCAGGCCCGCCAGCGAGTCGCCGAGCTGGAGCGCATCCAGGGCAATCGAGGACGTCCGATCCTGAGTCGGGATCGTCTTGATGTAGGCGAGCAGCGCGTCGAGCGTCGGGCTGGCCTCGTCGGCGGGCCATTCGGCGACCGGAATCCTCGCGATGGCCTGGATGGCGGCCGATCGGGCGGAGCCCGCGCCCCGGACGAACCTCGCCAGCGCGCGGAAGGTCTCGGCCTCCTTGCCGCGGACCGAGGTCAGCGCGATCATCGCCGCGCGGCGGAGCGTTCCCTCGGTCCCGGTCCCGCCGACCTGGGTCCTGGCGGCCTCCTTGCGGGCCGGGAGGTTGGCGGCCTCGAAGACCACCTTGCGGCCGCCGTCGAGGACCTTGACGGTGTAGCGGTTGAGCCGCCGGTAGAAGTTGCCGTCGGTCCGGTTCCAGATCGCGATCGACTCGATCGGGTACTCGGCGCCCAGGTCGAGCTCCCACCAGGGATTGGCGGTGTTTTCCTCGGTGTGGGTCTGGCCGCCGCTGCTGTAGTCGCCGTTCTTGTTGCCGTCGATCGCGCGGGAGGCGACGCCGCCAAAGGCGGTGTTCTTCTGGGTCGCCTTGCCGGACGGGGCGATGTTCCGGCCGTCGCTGGTGACCTGGACCTCGGCGAGCGTCAGAGTCCGTCGGCCGCGGAGCTCGATCCGGACGTAACGGCCCTCGGTCGTCGATTTCGCCTGACGGCCGGCGGGTTGGGGCGAGCCGTCGAGGAGCGGCCGCACGCGCGGATACAGGGCCGCACGCTGGCCAGGATCGCGGATCGACGGCATCGCCATGACCAGGTCGACGAGCGAGCGGGGCGAACGCGAACCGAGCATCCAGGCCCGATCCACTCCGCTGTCAGCGGCGATCAGCGTGAGGTATCCGAGCTGGCGCGTGACCGGCCTCTTGCCGGTTGTCGCCAGCGCTTCGAGATCGCGGCGGGCGGCCGTCAGCTCGGCGGGAGCGCGGCCGGTGAGGAGCCGGCCGAGGTCGAAGGCCACAGCGTCGATATCGTCGCCGGCCGGGTCGTCGAGGGCCTTGATGGCAACGATCAATTCGGCCAGTTCGGGCTTGCCGTCGAGCCTGGCGAGGTGGCTCAGCGCCTCGGTGCGGACCTCGTCGCGGACGCCCTTGCGGCGGAGCAGCTCGCGGTCAACCGCGCCGGTGCGC
>JAKAUH010000573.1 GCA_021818605.1 Planctomycetota bacterium | reverse complement strand
CGGGCAGAGCAGCGAGGCGACCTGCTGCGCCAGGACGGTTCGATTCTGCAAGTCGCTGCCGACGCTCGACGACACCATGAAGTTCAGCGAGTTGTACATCGGCTGCTGCTCCATCTGTCCCAGGATGGAGGCAGTCCAGTCCAGCGGCCAGGGATCGAAGTACGGGCTGCCCCAGACGCTGTAGATCCCGCCGTTCTGGACCTGCGGCGGGAAGACCCCTACCTCAGAGACGTAGTTGTGCATGGCCAGCCCGATTTGCTTCAGGTTGTTGATGCACTGAGCGCGTCGGGCGGCCTCGCGCGCTGCCTGCACGGCCGGCAGCAGGAGGGCGATCAGCACGGCGATGATCGCGATCACCACCAGGAGCTCGATCAGGGTGAAGGCACGACGGGTTTTCATGAGTATGACCTCATTTCCGCGAAGGATAACGGCAAAAAAGGAGAAGGATGGCGCGCGGGAACCGTGGCCCAGCGCCATCGGCTTCAGCGGCCTGACAACGGTCACGGACTTTCGGCGAGTCACTGCTCGGTTCGGGGCCTCCTGGCGACGAAGAAGAATGGAATGGGGCGCCGGACGGCTGGTACATCTGTCGTCATGGGTTCGTTTCCGCTCGTCGATCCTCGGGCCAGCGAGGGGTGCGGGCGATTCCTAGGGCTCCGGGCCGGCTCCCAGGAAATCCGGCCTCGCGCAGAAATCTCCTGCGGTCAGGGTGGCTGGGCTGGTCGGTCGTGCCAGTCCATGGCGGGCGGACACCTCGACCTCGAGCGCGCGGCCAGTGGCGCTGATCGGATCTCCTCGGTGCTGAACGGCTGCACGACCGCGCCGCGGTTGGCCAACAGCACCGCCGGACCCGCGTCGATCAGCTCCACCTGGGGCCTGGCACAGAGGTGGGGGGTTCGCCCGGCAGGCAGTGGCAACAACCTGGCTGCCGCCTGCGCGCACCGATGTGTGGTCGCCTGGCAGACAGTGTTGAGGCTCGGCAGTCCATAGGCGCTCCCGTAGCCGAATCGGCCCTGGAAAACCTCCGTCATGAGACGCGGAGCGCCCCGCTGTCTCAGGCCCCCTCGCAGACAGACTCAGCGGGCCAATCCAACGCCTCTCGACGCGAATTCATGCCGCAATGCTCAGATTCCCTCATCGTACCAGAACGGATTTTTGAATCTCGCGCTTTCGATCGATCGTCGGGACCCATATTTATGACGCGAACGGACCGCTGTCAAGAAGATTCTACTGAAGAGCAGGGTTGTTCCGGAATGGCGGTCGAGATTAAAGCAACCCGTTGGCAGTATTCGAGATGTCAGCCGTCACGCCGCCCGTTGGGCGGCACCCGAACCAATGAAAACCAACGATCCGCGACCAAACTAGAGGTCCAGCGGAAAAGCGGAGACGTAACCGGCCGTTTGCCCTTGGAAACACCAGAACCTGTTGGGTTCTTATCTCTCGCGGATCATCGATGAAAATGGGTGATTGTTGGCAGTTGCGGGCTGTCCCGGGGCTTTTTTCCGCGCGGCACGGGACCACCGACCGGGACCAGCAGCGGAGACGGGCCGCCCGTGAGGGACGGGCCGGGTCGCGTGCGGGTGGCGGTGAGGCTCGGATTACCGTCGAAGCCGGGTAATGCCGCGGGAGGAAGGGGGCCTCAGTTCCACACCCGGGGAACAACTGGCCAAGCGCCTGGAGATTGGCGCAGGCCTGAAACTCCCATGCAGGGCTCGGCGGCAACAGAAGCCCTGACGAGGCCGCAGTCGACCAGCCGATGTGTGCTGAGACCTGGGGATGTCTTGTCCGAGAGCCGTGTGCGCGAAATCCGCGAGCACGGTTGGATGAGCGGGGAGTGGAAACGGAGCATCGTCGAGATACTGACACCCCCAGACGAGAGGACGGGCTGTCAAGACTTCGGGCGCCTATTTGTGTGGATTGCGCACAGGCTACGGAGGCAGGACGCCTCATCCGCCCTTCGGGCACCTTCTCCCCGCGACGCGACGCGGGGAGAACGGGACGGCCTCGACCATTGTGTCGCTTGACCCACCCCGCATGGCCGCCAGGCGGTCGCCCTCGCCCCGCGGCGCGCGGAGCGGAGCGGAGCGGGACGGGGTTGGGGTGAGGGGGCTCTGCCGGTCCGCAACCCCACCGATCGGCGCTCGCGCTGCTCCCCGTTTCTTCTCCCCTGGCTGAGCCCCCGTTTCTGCTCCCGCTCCGGTCGGCGACGTCGTTCAGCTTGCCGTCCGCGCCCCGCCAACCGGTTCAGGACCGAACTTCCGCGGACGCGCCATGTCCCATCCCGGCCTCTCCCGACTGGCTCCGCCCGCCCGCTGCCCGCGGCCCGCCCGCGCGATCGGCACAACCGAACCAGGAAAAACCAGGGAATCTGAAAAAAGCTGGGAATAAAACCGCGCGGCCAGCGTCTATAATCGGTTGTCGGTCGGTCTTTGGCAACTTGCATGTCGGTAAAAAAGCCATCCCGCCCGGGATGGCGGTGCATCTGCGCTGGTGCGTGAGGCCAGCCGCAACGGGTGCGGCGGACCTCGCGGCATGCGGCGCGGGCAGGCGAAACCCCGGCCGCCTGTTCGATCAGCGCCTTGTTCTTGCAACAAGGTCACGATGAGTGCATTCGGTCTCGGGCGGGATCAAGAGGGCTCGAACGACCCCGAAAGCGCGCGAACCAACCCAATCTTCATATTCTCTTCATAATGGTTCGATGGTTGGGGGCGTCCAGAGGGCGTCCCAGGGGGTGGATTTGAGCAAAACGAACCCATTTTTGCCAGACTCTGGCAGGCGCGGTGGTGTTCGTTTTTTCATCAAGCGGTTCAGGTACGTGGTGCGCGCCGAGGGCCCGGTCCCAGGGACGCTTTGCCAGGCGGGGGATCAGCGTCGCCGGGCGAGCGGGCGCCGGACGAGGGTCGGCCGGCGCCTCGAACTCGTGTGCGATCGGCGCTTGGCGAGCGGTCCCGGCGTCCGGGAGACTCGACTTTCGAGCGTCTCAGGTATCGAGGGCTCGGGCGTGGGCGTCTTTATTAAACGCTCCTGGACTTCTTTCGAAGATGCCCGTGCAAGAGAGTGGGCATCTTCGAAGTGGCCCGGGCATCTTCGAACGAGTCGCGAGGATCTGCGCGCACACAGGTGGGAATCTTCGAAGGGACCGGGTACTCTTCGAACGGATGATCAGGCGGACCGGCCGGGTCCCGTGGCGGTCTGCCGGGTGCAACCGGCCGGTCTCCCGGCGGCCTCGGATCGGCCGGTGGAGCCGGCCAGTCCCGCCGCAACCCACAGCATCGGATGCGTGTTACCCTGGCGAGAATGCAGGAAAGCAGGTCGGGCTTTTCAGCCTGACCCCGAGGCTCCGTCAGGCTGGAGAGTCCGACCAGCTTTCCGACCGGCGTAATGTCATGTCCGGCCGGACAGGGATCGGCATCCCGACGCGACGCAAGGAAACAGTCGAAGCATGCCCCATCCGCGATACGTCTGCATCCACGGCCATTTTTACCAGCCGCCGCGCGAGAACCCCTGGCTGGGAGTGGTTGAGGTCGAGGACTCCGCCTCGCCGTTCCACGACTGGAACGAGCGGATCACCCGCGAGTGCTACGCGCCCAACATCCGTTGCCGGTTGCTCGACGGCGACGGCCGGATCGTTCACCTGCTGAACAACTATGCCTGGATGAGCTTCAACTTCGGCCCGACGCTTCTGCAGTGGATCGCCGAGCAGGTGCCGGAGGTCCACCGGGGCATCGTTGAGGCCGATCGCCTGAGCCGCGAGCGCCGCGGCGGGCACGGCAACGCGCTGGCACAGAACTACAATCACATTATCATGCCCCTGGCCAGCCGCCGCGACAAGGAGACGCAGGTCTCCTGGGGGATTGCCGACTTTCGCCACCGGTTCGGCCGGCTGCCGGAGGGGATGTGGCTGGCCGAGACGGCCGTGGACACCGAAACGCTGGAAGTTCTGGCAGAGGCGGGGATTCGGTTCACGATCCTGGCGCCGCGGCAGGCCCGGCGATGGCGGCGGCTGGGAACGAAGCACTGGCAGGAGATACCCGACGGGATCGACCCGTCGCGGGCGTATTTGTGCCGGCTGCCGTCGGGGCGGTCGATCGTGCTGTTCTTCTACGATGCGAACGTCTCGCAGGACGTGGCGTTCCGGCGGCTGCTGGATGACGGCGAGCGGTTCCTCAACCGGATCTTCGAGGGCTTCGACGACGGTCGCGAGCACGCGCAGCTCATGCACATCGCCACCGACGGCGAATCCTACGGCCACCACCACCCGCATGGTGACATGGCGCTGGGCTACGTGCTCGATCGGCTGGCGCAGCACCCCGAAGTCCGGCTGACGAACTACGGCGAGTTTCTGGAGCTGCACCCGCCGCAGTGGGAGGCGCAGATCCACGACAACAGTTCGTGGAGCTGCGCGCACGGCATCGAGCGGTGGCGGTCGAACTGCGGCTGTCGGTTCCGCGGCGACTGGCAGCAGGCGTGGCGCGGCCCGTTGCGCGTGGCGCTCGACGGCCTGAAGGAGCACCTCGATCACCTGTTCGCCACCCGCGGGCGGGAGTGCTTCCCGGACCCGTGGACGGCGCGCGACGCCTACATTCAGGTGCTGCTGGCCGACGACCCCAACGCGGCCCTCGACGACCTGCTGGAGAGGCATGGGCATCCCGACCTCGACGAGGTTCAGGTGACCGACGCCTTGCGACTGCTGGAGATGCAGCACGTGGGCATGCTGATGTACACGTCCTGCGGCTGGTTCCACGACGAGCTGAGCGGGATTGAGCCAGTGCAGTGCCTCCAGTACGCCGCGCGGGCGATGGGTCTGGCGAGCCGATTCGGCCGTGACTTCGAGTCGGAGTTCGTCGAAACGCTGGCCGCGGCGCCGAGCAACGTGCCGGCGCTTCGCAACGGCCGGGCGGTCTGGGAGCGGCTGGTCCGGCCGTCGTTGGTCGACCTCGATCGGGTGCTGGCGCACCACGCGATCAGCCTGATCTACGGTCAGGACAGCGGCGGCCCTCGACGTGTCTTCGCGTTCGAGGTCGAGTCGATCGATCCCGAGGTTCGCACCCGGGGAGGCGGCCACCTGGCGGTGGGGACATTGCGGGTCCGCTCGTCCCGGACTCGCGAGCAGGCGGAGTCGCGGTTCGTCGTGCTCCATTTCGGCGGGCTCGACCTGCACGTCGTTCTGGACGAGAATCTCGACGCCGAGTCGTTCGCCCGCTTCCGCGCCGACCTCTTCCAGACCTACCGCACCGGCTCGATGGCGGACGTCACCGCGCTGGTCGCGCGCGAGTTCCCCGGACGGGCGCATCGCCTGGACGACCTGTTCCGGGACGAGCAGAGGCGGATCATCGGCCTGCTGCTGGAAGACCGGTTCGCCGACTACCGCCGGTCGTTCGAGCGGCTGGCCGACCAGGATGAGGAGCTGCTCAACCAGCTCGGCCACCTGCAGTTCCCGATCCCGAAATCGATGCACGCCGCGGCCTCGACTTATCTGGACGGCCATCTC
This sequence comes from Planctomycetota bacterium, assembly GCA_021818605.1. GTDB lineage: Bacteria > Planctomycetota > Planctomycetia > Isosphaerales > Isosphaeraceae > JAKAUH01. Next base: position 9,009 of record JAKAUH010000573.1, on the reverse strand, counting down.
CGCGATGAGTTCGCCCGGCTGGTCGGTGGCGAGGCGGCGTCGCTCGATGCGATCGAGCGGCTCTGCGACCGGGGCCGCGCCTGGGGTTACCAGCCCGAGCGGGCGCTTCTCGAGAAGACCCTGGCCGATTCGCTGCTCCAGACGCTCTCCGACATCGACCCGAACGCCGATCTGCCCGGAATCACCGCGCGCGCCGAGAACCTGCTGCGCGCCGCGGCGCTCCTGGGTCTCGAACCGGACACCTGGCAGGTGCAGAACCGGCTGATCGACGCCTACGCCCGGCTGGCCGACTCGGGCGTCATGGATGCTCCGCTCGAGGAGGCGTTCGTCAACCTGGCGGAGCGGCTGAAGGTCAGCCGCGACCTGCTCGGCTGGCGTCCCTGACGCGGACGGCGCGGGCGCGGGCGCGGACGCGGGCGCGGACGGTCCCACGCATGGAACCGGCCGCGCCGGCTCAGGCGATCAGGCCGAGTCGAGGCCCGAGAGGCCGTCGTCGGGGATGCTGGCGATCTGGACGAGCGACGCCGGGCCCGGGGTCAGCCCCGGCTGCTCGATGATCAGCACGCCGAACGGGGACGCCGGGTTGCGTCGTCCCCAGGGGTCGCGCATCACCCGGCCCCGCACGATCAGGGGCCCGGCCACCACCCGGATCATCGGCCGGTCCGTGCCCTGCCGGCGCCGCAGTTCCTCGAGGATCGCCTGGCAACGGTCGTAGGTCATCGCCATTCCTTCCTGGGATCGGAGTCGTCGCAGGATCCGGCCGCGCCTTCGGCCTGGATCGGTCCCGGCGGCGATCCGTCCGGCGGCCATCGCCGCGGCGGACCGCGTCACGTCCGGGCGGGACGTCGCGACGCAACATTGTGATCCGTCGACCGGGAGGGTCAAGACGGATCGGACGGCCTGGTGATGATCGGCGTTGACCCATCCTCGGATTTATGCCAAAACTCGCGGGGCGCGACGGCCGATCTGGATGGAGGAAGGTCGCCGGAGTCGACGTCCGCGCCTGACCCGGTTCGCCGGTGGCGGGCAGCGGCTCGAACCGGTCGCCGCGCGATTGCGTGTCGGAGTGCGCCGTGGGGCGGGCCCGGCACGGCCCTGGACGCATGGAGGATGAGGACTCGATCATGGGCGAGCTGCGGCCTCAGTCGGAGACAATGCGCGCCGGGGTGATTCCCCATCGTTGGATCCGCCTGGAGGATCCCTCGTCCGTCGCGGTCGTCGAATCCTACGAAACGATCATCGCTGGCGGCGGCCCCGCCGGGCTGACCGCGGCCTACGAGCTGAGCCGGCACGGCCGGTCGTGCGTCGTCCTCGAGGCCGACCCCCGCATGGTCGGCGGCATCAGCCGGACCGACCAGTACAAGGGCTATCGCTTCGACATCGGCGGCCACCGCTTCTTTTCCAGGAGCCGCGAGGTCAATGACCTCTGGCGCGAGATCCTTGGCGACCAGTTCATCACGCGCGACCGCCTCAGCCGGATTTACTACGACCGCAAGTTCTTCCACTATCCGCTCAAGCCGGTCGACGCCCTGTGGAAGCTCGGCCTCTTCCGCGCCTGCCGGATCGTCGCCAGCTACCTGAAGGCCCGCGCGCGGCCCATTCGCCCCGAGCGCAGCTTCGAGGACTGGGTCGTCAACCGCTTCGGCCGCGTCCTCTTCGAGATCTTCTTCAAGTCGTACTCCGAGAAGCTCTGGGGCATGCCCACGAACGCCATCTCGGCCGACTGGGCCGCGCAACGGATCAAGGACCTCGACCTGGTCCGCGCCGTGACCTCCGCGCTGTTCGGCGGCCTGCGCTCGCGCAAGGGCGAGGTCATCAAGACACTCATCGACCGCTTCGAGTACCCGCGTCTCGGTCCGGGCCAGATGTGGGAAACCGCCCGCGACCGCGTGCGCCAGCAAGGGGGTGCCGTGCACCTCGACCGGAAGGTCGTGAGCATCGAGCACGATGGCACGGCCGTGACGGCGATGGTGTCGGCCGACTCGAGCGGCAAGCTCACCCGCTACTCGGGACAGCATTTCCTCTCGACGCTTCCCGTCCGCTCGCTGATCCGCGCGATGAGCCCCGCGGCGCCCGACGAGGTTCGCCAGGCGGCCGAGTCCCTCAAATACCGCGACTTTCTCACCGTCGTCCTGATCGTCGACCGCGCCGAGACGTTCCCGGACAACTGGATCTACATCCACGAGCCGGGCGTGCGCGTGGGGCGGATCCAGAACTTCAAGAACTGGTCGCCCGACCTCGTGCCGGATCCGTCGAAGACCAGCCTGGGGCTGGAGTATTTCTGCTTCGAGGGGGACGAGCTGTGGACCCGAAGCGACGACGAACTGGTGCAGATCGGCCGTCGCGAGATCGAGGCGATCGGCCTGGCGAAGGCGTCGGAGGTCATCGACGGCTGCGTGGTGCGGATGCCCAAGGCGTACCCGGTCTATGACGACCATTACCAGGCCCACCTCGGCGTTATCCGGGCCTGGCTGAAGACCCTGCCGAACCTCGAGCTGGCCGGTCGCAATGGCATGCACAAGTACAACAACCAGGACCACTCGATGATGACGGCCCTGCTCGCCGCGCGGAACATCCTCGGCCTGGGAACGTTCGACACCTGGAAGGTGAACACCGACGCCGAGTACCACGAGGGCGCCGCCGAGGATGACGCCAAGGTCGGCCGCGCCGTCCCACGTGCCATCGAGGCGCTTTAAGAGCTCTCTCAAGTCTCGTCTCGAGAGCTTCGAGACGCCGTTCCTTACGTCAGGCTCTCGGCCTGACTCCGGAACCAACTCCCGGCCTACCTGGGCAACAACTCGCCCGAGCGTTTCCTCACTCACGCGAGGCGCACGGGCATCCGGAGGTTCGAACGGGCTGCCCGGACAGGGACTCGCCCGTGAATCTCAGCATCACGGCGTCGGATCGTGAGGGCGAGTGTCTCGTTTAGGCGATCGGTCGGTGCAATTCTACCCGGCAGACATGCTGGCCCGACAGGATTGCGGCGATCGGCGGGTACGGTTCTTCCTGCCGATCGCCTTACAAGCCCGCGGAGAATTTCCGACCGGTCTCAGAGAGGGGATGGCGCGGCCTGCACGAGTCGCTGGATTGGCCTTATTGAGCCTTGCCCTCCCAAAACCAGACCGCGTCAAGGGTTCGTGAGTCGAATGGCCGCGCGGTGCCGAGTTGCTTCGGCCCCGTCGTCGGCCGTCCCGCCGATTGGGGAACGGACCGCCGGATCGCCCGGGCAGCCGGATCAGAAGAAGATCTGCAAGCGGACCCAGTAGATGTCCGTCGTGGACGTGAATCGTCCCGGCCCGGTGGTGATCTCATTGCCGTATCCGGCGTGCTGCCAGTCGAGGAAGACTCTCGTGTAGAAGTTCAGATACCAGTTCAGGCCGATGTCGGTCGCCCAGACGTGGTTCGACCAGAGGTTGGGATCGGCGAAGCCGGCGGTGAAAATGTTCCGGCTGATGTCCAGCGCGCTATAGCGGGCGAAGAGCTCGACGGCACCCGGGCTGAACTTGCCGCCTGGCTTGAGGAAATCGAAGTTGAAGTCGCGGAGGGGCTGGACCATGTTCACGCGGCGGGTGACGCGCTCGCCGGTGACGAAGTAGGATGCGGTAAAGTGCCAACCGTTGATGTCGATCGGCACCGAGCGGTTGCTGTTGACGGTTCCGTAGCCTGATCGAATCCCGCCGTACTCGCCCATGAGGAACAGGCTCTTGTAGTACCAGACCATGTGGCCGCCCCACTGCACACGCTCGCCCAGCTCCTCGACATTGTCATTGAGGTGCAGAAATGTCGGCGACATCCCCGTCGCTCCGGAGCCGGCGGTCTGGTCGTTGGCTGTCTCCCAGTAGATGGGCTGGGGTGGATAATTGTTCTCGTAGCCGACGTCCCACGAGCCGCCGATGTTGAAGTAATTGAGCCCCTTGAAGCGGTTGGAATGCAGGAACGGGCGCCAGGTCACGTCGCCGACGAAGTCCTTGGCGCTGTTGTAATCCTGGAACGACCGCCGCGGCCCGTTGAAAAGGCCGGTCGCATAGCTGAGCCGGTCCTCGAAGAGCTCGCCGAGGAACATGAAGCCCATCTGGCGATTGAGCGCGAAGTTGGTGGCGAAGAGCGATCGCTCAGGAGCGATCAGATCGCCCTCAGCGATCGAGAAGTATTCGTAGAGATACGGAGTCTTCATGCGGCCGAAGCGGAACCGCAGGGCAGGGCTGAACCGCAGCGTGATGAACGCATCGAGCAGGTCGAGCGGGCCGTAGCCGCGGTTGATCGCGGTGTAGAAACCGACCCGCTTGGTCAACTCGCCGACGAAATACCAACGTTGCCGAGGCATGAAGAACTGATCGTTGAGGATGCCGAGGTCGTGCTGGTCGAATCCGCGGAACTCGGCCTGGGACAGGTCGTGGAACTGGAGCTTGAACTCGCCGTCATCGGAGCTGAATTCCAGGCCCTCGCCGAAGGCGATCCTGCCGGGATGTCGTTTGGGTTTGAGGTCCGCCGAGCCCGGGGCCCGCGCTTCGGCCTCCCCGCTCTCACCCTCCTCACTCGCGGGTCGATACGCGCCGACCTCGCCCCGTGCCCGGGGTTCGCTGACGTAGGAGGGCTGCTGTCTCGGAGCGGTGCGGCCACCAGTACCCTGAGCACCCGCGCCGATCCGGTCCATGCGCGAGCGGTACGGCTGAAGGTCGGTTTCATCCGCGGTGAAGGAGCCTCGGCCGATGCTACCCGAGGATCCCGACGGCATGTTGCGGTATTGCTGGTCGATGCCGGTCCGGCCGCCCGTTCCCTCGGCGCCCTGGGCACCCTGGTTTTGAAACGGGCTCGCCTCGGAGAGCAGGGGCGCCAGGCCCACGATCGGCTGCTGGTCCTCGCTGTCGTCCTCCACGCCCAGCATGTCGGCCAGCCGCCGGCCCGGTGTTCCGGCAACCCGGGTGGCCGGGATGCTCAACGAGCCGTCCCGGCTCAGCACGCGTGCGGGAGTCGCCGAGCTGGACGTTCGCGATGGCTTGCCTGTGGCCACCTTCCGTGACAGGTCATCATACCGTCGCTGGAGCCGTTCATACTGCGACTGGATCCGCCGGTTACTCTCCTCCATCCGGAGGTACGCCTCTTCCATTCTCCGCAGGCGTTCTTCCAGTCGGGCGCCGCTGCTGCCGGCCACCTCGGTTTGCCCACCGCCCCTTCCCGTAGTGGCTGCGTCGGCCTTCGGTGAAGCAGGAGGTTCTGTCTCCAACGCTGGGGGTAGGGTTGTGCTGGCAGTCGGGGAAGAGTTGACGAGATTGGTGCTTTGGGCATGCGCGCGACCGTGCCCCAGGAGGAGGAAACCCAAAACAAGGGCTCTCCGCCCCCACCATCGACCGGGAAGGCCGCGCGCTGCCGCCATGAAATGCCCCCTATTGGCCGTCTCTTGCCGGATTCGGCCGAAGTTGGTGGCTCGCGTGCTGTGGAAGTTTCGGCTGATCGCGGTCCTGAGACCTTCAACTTCTCTTTCCTCAGCCATCATTTCGTCACCATCGGCTGCAGGACTTGAACGAATTTGCCGATTAGAACGAATAGACTCAGGATGACGACAGGACGCTGGGGATCTACGAACGAATGACCTGGGTGGTGCATGGATGTCATGGAGGGCGAAAATCCAGGACCCGAGTGAATTCAGATGAGCCGCCCGAAGTCGCTAGGTCGATGGAACTTTCGTGCGGTGCGGGAAATCGAGGCACGCGGGAATTCGTCGGGAATGCTTTGCCTCCGGCGCCGGGACCCGTTATAATACCTCGGAAATTCGAGCTTTGGATTCTCTCCTACCTGGCTCTCATGGTTGACCTCTCATGGCTGTGTCTAATACAAAGTCCGCGATTTTCTCAGGAGCTTGGTGAGATGGTTGGACAGAAGGAAGGGAAGGAGGCGCGGGCTGAGATCGAACTCGGTCCGGATGGAGATGGCCCGGCCGCCCATGGCGGGGCGGCGTCTCGGACTCGCCTGGCGCTGTTGCCGGCTCTATGCGGGCTGATGCTGCTCGTTCCCGGGATCGCCCTGGCCCAGGAGTCGCCGCACAAGAACATGGTCGGCCGCCGTGTCGTGCAGCGCTCGAACGATTTCACGCTGCGGATTGAGGATCGCGTCGTCGATCGCCACCGAGTGATCCACTTTTATCGGGTCGAGCAGGTGAACGGTCCCTGGCTGTGGGTTCGCTCCGAGGGAAACGGCTTCAGCGGATGGGCGCGAGCCGAGGATGTGATCCCGATTGATGAGGGGATGGATTTCTTTAGCGAGAGGATTCGTCAGAATCCCAAGGATGCGTTCGCCTACGTGATGCGGGCGATGCTCTGGCAGGACAGGAGCGAGGTTGACCGGGCTCTCCAGGATTACGACGCGGTGCTCCGCCTCGATCCCAGCGAGGGCTGGATCTACAACAACCGCGGGATCCTGCATTTCGAGCAGAAGAATTTTGAGAAAGCGGTTGAGGACTTCAACAAGGCGATCGAGCTGGAGCCCAACGTTGCCAACCTGTACAACAATCGGGGCAACGCCCGACGAGGCCGTCATCTCCACGACCTGGCGATCGCCGACTTTACCGATGCGATCCGGCTGGATTCCACGTACATCTATGCGTACTACGATCGCGGATTGACCTGGTCCGACAAGAAGGATTACGACCGGGCGATCGCCGATTTCAACCAGGTGATCCGTCTCGATCCCAAGGATGTCCTGGCCTACTACCACCGCGGGCTGGCCTGGGCGGCCAAGCATGAGTATGACAGCGCCATCGAAGATTTCGACCACGCCGTGGCCCTGAACAGCAAGCTGTCCTTCGTCTACACGGACCGCGGGCTGGCCTGGGCGGCCCGGAAGGACTACACGAAGGCGATCGCCGACTTCTCAACCTCGATCAAGATGTCGCCCCACCGGAGCCGCTCGTACCACAACCGCGCCCTGGCTTACATCGAGCTGAAGATGTTCGACAAGGCGTTGGCCGACTTCGACGCGGCGATCCGGGTGAATCCCGAGTTCGATGAGGCGTACCTGCGGCGGGCGTGGCTGCTGGCATCCTGCCCGAACGTCCGTTTGCGCGACCCCAAGAAGGCCGTGGAGTCCGCCACCAAGGCCTGCGAGCTGACCCACTGGCACGAGGCCCACGACGTCGGCGGTCTGGCCGCGGTCTGCGCTGAGGCGGGCCAGGTGGCCGAGGCCCTGAAGTGGCACTCGAAGGCCATTGAACTGATGACCCACAACACCCACGAGGACGACGAGATGTTCGCCCTCGGCCATCCCTGATGCGAGCCGGAATCCCGACTTCCCTGGAGAGGGCCTGACCGTATCATGGCCGGGCTGGGACTTCCGGTGCCCTCCTTTTCCTCCCTCCCTCAGAACTTCTTGAGTGCGGATGCCTCGTCGACATGGATCTCGAAGATTCGGTCGAAGTGGCTGACCTTGAACGCGTCCAGGATCACCGGGCGGAGGCCGCAAAGCCGAAGTCGGCCCCTGGACTGCTGAATCTTACGGTTCAGCTTGACCAGATGCGCCAGCATGGCGCTGGAGATGAAGTGGGCGTTGGCGAGGTTGAGCAGGATGCGCGGCTCCTTGCGGGACGCGATCAGATCCATCAGTTCCTTGCCGACGGCCTGAACCTTATCCGCCTCGAACATCGCGACCGAATCCTGAAAACCTACGACCGCGACTCCGTCGATATATCGAACGTTGATCGTTTCGTACTCGGAGATGGGCACGACGGCGCTCCTGGCTCGATGGGCCGTGACGGCGGGGCGGACCGCGCCCCGAGCGATGATGTGCGGGCGTTACCACGCGGCCACGCGCGTCGCACTCCTGACGATAAGCATAAGCCATATACCGGGGCGTGCCTACTCCTCATTCGCGAGACCCACGGATCCGGCTCACGGCGGTGGGGATTTGACCGATCGGATCGGCCTGATCATCCCGGCGGCCGGAGCAGTCCGATTGACGGGTCCGGCGGGACCCTCTAACATGAAGTGGGTTCATTAATAACCAGCCTGCGGATGCACGATGCGCCCGGAAACGCGGAGCTACACCCACATCTGGGTCCTGGCCGGGATCCTCCTGATCTCCCGACCGCTGTCCGCGCACGGCCGTCCCGGAAATTCGCCCGGCCCGTTGCCGGTGGGCCCCGCGGCCGTGCACGGGGTCAAGGTCAGGCGGTGGGCGAATCCGTCGGCAGTCACCCTTTCGGCCTCCCGCGAGCTGGCCGGGCTGGCGGACACGACGGGCGGGCTGGTTCCCTGGCGACCCTCCACCGCCCGTTGGTTATCGGCGGAATCCTCTGGCACCGCGATCGACCCTCCGCCGACTCGGGCACGAGGCGTCCCCCGGCGATGGGGATCGTCCGGCGCGCCTCGGCAGTTGCGCTGCTGAGAACCTGACCCTCCGGAGGTGAATGGGCGGGCGATCGACCGATCCGGCCGACATCTCCATCCGACCGGCCCTCGCCCGTGGGGCGCACCTACCTTCTCGCCCCGAGGGCAGGGGCCACCGGCCAGGCCTTCCGACCTTCGGGTTTGTGGAATCGGGGCCTGCTGTAATCAATCTGATCGTCGCCGGCGTGTTTCGACTCATTCGGCCTGGGTTCGACCGTCGTTCTGGGAATTCGGACGGCACGGCTCCGGCCCGCGGCTGGACCGGACCAACCTGTCACGTGCAATCACTGGCTCGGGGAGGATTTCATGGCAACGGATCAAATGGCGGTTGAGTCGAAGCCCGTCGAGCGGCACGGGCATCAGCCCGCGCCGGCGCCCCAAGGAGGCGGTTCCGGCTTCGGCCGGGTGCTCGTCATACTGCTGGTGCTCGCGGCGGTGGGCGGCGGTGGATACTACTTCTTTGTGGCCCGAGAGCATTCGTCGGGCTCCGAGCACCATGCGACCGGCGAGCACGGGCACGCGATGAAGCTCGTCAACCGGCTCGAGTATGTCCAGCCCCGGCGCGGCGGCATGGAGATGATCACCAGTCAGCCGGGCACGGTTTTCGCGTTCGATTACGCGAAGCTCTACG
>JAKAUH010000702.1 GCA_021818605.1 Planctomycetota bacterium | reverse complement strand
AGCCAGAGCCGCGTGAGCGGCGAGGGCGAAGCTGGGCCGAAGCCGCGTCAGGATGAAGCAAGCGGCGAGGCGGGATGACGGGGGCGGAGGACGCAAGGTTGGGGCTAGGCCCCTCCCTGCGCGCGCCCCTGCGCCTCCGCCTGCGCCTCCAGCCATCTCACCACGCGCCCCGCGAGGTCGTCCCAGTGCCCGCTGTAGTTGTGGTCGCCGCCCTCGATCACGTGCCCGGTCACGGCCGGCCGCAGGTGGCCCAGGGCCGCCAGCCGCGCCGCCGACTCATTCTCCTTGTCCCCGTATGTGACCAGGACGGGCACCGCCGCCCCCGGCAGCAGCGAGGCGAGGTCCGACGGCCAGGCCCCGCCCCAGCCGCGGGGCCCGCCACGGCGCGCCGGCCCGCGTCGAAACATCGGTCAGCCGTCCGCCGGGTCCGCCGATGAGCAGTTGCGCGGGCATGTGGTACTGGTAATTGGGTCGCAGGTCGTTGACGTGCCCGTTGGCCGAGGCCAGGTCGAGCCAGCCGTCGTCGTTGGCGTCGAGGAAGGCCACGCCGAAGCCCAGCAGCTCCCGGGAGGGCCCGGCGAGGCCAACGGCGAGCGTCTGGTCGGCAAAGAGCCCATCGCCGAGGTTGCGGTAGAAGGTGGTGGATTCGCCGAAGAAGTTGGTGACGGCCAGGTCGATCCGGCCGTCACGGTCGAGGTCGCCGGCTGCGATCCCCATGCCGGCCTGGTAGGTCCCGCCAGAGTTGCTCGCCACCCCGGCGAGGTGCCCAACCTCCTCGAACCGCATCCCCCCGAGGTTGCGAAACAGGTCGTTGGCCGACAGGTCATTCGCGACGAACAGGTCGATCTTGCCATCGTCATCGAGGTCAGCGGCAACCACGCCCAGGCCGCGGCCGTCCGGGTCGACGATGCCCGCCTCGGCCGTGACGTCGACGAAGCGGCCGCCGTCGTTGCGATAGAGCCGATCCGGTTCCGCCCTGGCCTCGCGAGGGTTGCATGTGATGTAGGCGCCCGTCTGCGGATCGTGGCAAAGATGCGGATGCTCGGCATCCCAGGCAACATAGTGGGCAACGTAGAGGTCCAGGTCGCCGTCGCCGTCCAGGTCGGCCATCGCCGCGGACGTCGGCCACCCTCGGTCGCCGCCGAGACCGGCCGCCACGGTGACATCGTCGAACGTCCCGTCGCCGTTGTTCCGATAGAGGGCATAACTCCGCCAGCGGGTGAGGAAGAGGTCGGGATCGCCGTCGCCGTCGTAGTCGCTGACAGTCACGCCGTGGCCGTAGCCGCGGGGCATCGCGGCGATCCCGGACGACCTGGTGGCGTCCACGAATCGGCCGGCGCCCACATTGCGGAACAGGCGGTCGCCGACCGGCGGGCGATCAGCGCGCGGCGGAAAGGCCCCGCCCTGAACGCAGTACACGTCGAACCAGCCGTCGCCGTCATAGTCGAGGATCGCCACGCCGCCGCCGGAGACCTCCGGAAGCTGCCGCATCGGCGAGGCCCCATTATCGTAGGTGAAATGTAAACCGGCCGACCCGGCATCGTCGGCGAACATGGGCACAATCGCTGGAGCCGCCGCGGTGCGAGCAGTGGTCATGGAGGGAGCCAGTTCGCCCGCCGATCGCAGGCGGTCCCGCATCACCGTGGCGGCCATGGCCAGTTCAGCATCGGCGCGATCGATCCGTGCCCGACCCGCGCGGGCCGGTTGGCTGGCGGGGTCGGACTCGAGGATCAGGCCGTAGATGGCCCGGGCCTCGGCCCGATAGCCGGCGGTCTCGGCCACACGGGCCAGCTCGAGCCGCTCGGCCTTCGAGTTGATCGGCCGGTCCGACCAGAGGATGCTCCGGTACTTCGCGATCGCGCGGACGACGTCGGCCTTGCGGCGGCGAAACTCGGCGGCGGACGCCGGCTCGCCCGCTTCCCGGCAAAGCCCCGCCATCTGCTCGAGCGCCACCGGCGAGCTTGGATCGTCGCGGAGCCAGCGCTCGAGCGCCTCGCGCCGGGCCTTCAGATCACCGCGACGGCCGGCCAGCCAGGCGCACGCGGAGAGGCACTCGCCGGATTCGATGTCGCCAGTGCGGAGGTTTTCGAGAGCACGAGCCACCTCATCGGGCCGGGCCGAGCCCCGAGCCCAGTCGAGCCAGGCCCTCCAGACCGGCGCATCGGGGCTCGACGCCTGGCACCGCTTTAACCAACCGTACGCCGCGTCCCATCGCCCGTCAGCGATCGCCAGCCGCGCGCGGCCCAGCCAGACGCGATCCTCGTCGGGAGCGCGGAGGCTGTACCGCTCCAGGCCGGAGCGCAGGCCATCATAAGGATGGCGGCCCAGCCCGACGTTCTCGACGTCCCTCAGCCGAACGAGCTTCCTCGAGCCGACCTCGGCCTCGACGCGACGGCGCAGCAACCTCCGAACGTCGTCAAACCGGGCCTGGATCTCGTAGACGTGGATCAGCAGCGGGACGATCTGCTCGACGTCAGCCCCTCCGAGTCGGAGCGAGTCCTCCAGCCGCTCCTCGGCCCGGCGGATGCGGCCGCGCTCGAGCAAGCATCGCGCCTCGGCGTAGGCCCCCTCCGGCGTGAAGGTGTACCCCGCGGGAAGCCGGGCGAACCGCGCCAGCGCCTCGTGCGTGCGGCCACCCCGCGCGTCGCAGATCGCCAGCAGGTAGTCCACTGTCCCGCCCAGAGCGCCGGGGTGGGTCCGCGACAGCGCGACCAGCCGGCCACGAGCCGCGCCGTTCTTGCCCGCGGCCATCTCCGCCCGCGCGCGCTCGATCTCCTGTCGAATCGTCCAGGCGCCGCCCCCGACCGCGACGCCCCA
>JAKAUH010000274.1 GCA_021818605.1 Planctomycetota bacterium | reverse complement strand
GCGCAGGCTCGCAGCCTGACAGTGAAGGCGTGTCAGGCTGAGAGCCTGACCGACTTTTCTGCCAGCGTAATATCATTCTCCCCGGAATCCGCGATCCGCTTCAATGCCCCCGCGTACAGCTCGGCCTTCCGTTCCGATTCCGCCGGTTGCTCCATCAGGGCGCTCAGAGCCACACCGAGCAGGTTCTCGCGCGTCGCAAAGTCCTCCGCCTTCAGGCCCGGCAGCCCGACGTAGGCGTAGTTGAAGCGGATGATATGGCGGTCCCCGAAATACTCGTCGTAGGAGTCCCAGTTGTTGCCCTTCAGCCCCACGCGCAGGAGCAGCACGATCGGCAGGACCGGCAGGCCGGTGTCGCGGCGGAGCTGCACGTAATAGTCGAACATCCGCGGCCGGAATGCGGCGACGCTGTCCCGCGACTCGATCTCGACGTGCACCAGGGCCACCAGATCGTCCACCCCGGCTCGGAGCCTCGGCGCGCCGGGGCGGAGCTTCAACTGCGCGATCAGGTCGAGCTGACGCCGCTCGCCCTGTGGAGGCGCGGTGAAGACCTCGTTGTCCAGCCACTGGATATTGCCGAACTCGAACCAGTCGGCCATGTCGGCGAAGAAGCAGCGGAAGAAGGCCTCGAAAAACTCCTTCAGCAGCAGCTTGAGCCGCTGGTCGTGATCCTGATCCGGGGGGCGGTCGGACTCGGCCATGATCGGCTCCTCCTGCCCTTCGACCCCCGGTCGCGCGTGGTCACTTCGACTCCCAACGGAAATTCTGTCGGCCCGGAGACCGGATGGCCTTCAATCGTCGCCTGGCAATCCTGGCTCGATGGCCTTCGACCCCTGCATGGGAATTGAGCCATCCGGGTCGGCGATGGCCAGGCCGGGAAGTCGCGTCGCCGATCGGCAGGCCGAGGCGGCGACGAGCGACGAGTGAGGCGCTTCCCCATTTCCGAAAGAAGATTGGAAGGATTCCCCCGGTCCCTGCATATTGAGTTTGGTAGGCCAATGACCGGGGGCAACGCTCATGAGCGGGGGAAATCCATCGGGCGCGCTGCGCGACTTCCAGACGCTGTTCCGCGACGGGATGCTCGGCGGGCTGACCGACAGGCAACTGCTGGAACGGTTCATGAACCGAAACGACCCCTCGGCCGCCGAGGAGGCGTTCGCCGTCCTGCTCGAGCGGCACGGGCCGATGGTCTGGGGCGTCTGTCGACGGCTGCTGACCGACCACGACGCCGCGGCCGTCGCATTTCAGGCGACGTTCCTCGTGCTGGTGCGCCGCGCGCCGATCCCTTCAAGCCCGGCGCGCCAGCCCGAAATTGAGACCGCCGACCGACCGGTTCTGAAAGTTCACATCGATATTGAACTGATTGACCTGCCGGCCGTCGAGCGGCTGGACCGGGCGGGCGTTCGGGAGAAACCCACCCGCGCGGGCGATCGCCTCGTACTGCTTGAGCTGGGCATAGCTCAGCGTGATCGGCGTCGAGAGCACAAGAAAATTCACCGGCTGCGACAGCGGGGGCGTCGTCAACGATCCGACATAGAACCACCCCTGAAGGCTCGACGGGAGCAGCCCCGAGAAATCGACTGCCGCCGGGTTGGACGCCGACGACGACGGACTCGTCGGCGCCGCGTCCAGGATCGGCTGCAAGGCGGGGTTATTCGCGCCGACCTGCAAGAACACCGCCACGACGGCCAGTGCGCCGGTCGGGCTCGCGAAGACCAGGTGTTCCTCCATCGAATACCCCTGGCCGTTCACCTGGTTCTCCGACGGGTCGTGGAAATGCACCTGACTGAGAGAAAACGTCGTGCCGCCCAGGTTCATCGTCTGTGACGACCCGGTGAAGTTCACCTTGATCTCGTGGCCGTTGTTCAGCACGCTCGCCACGGTACTCGAGAGGCGAAGGCTCAGATACTGGCCCAGATTGATCGAGGGAGCCGAGATGTTGATCGGTGACTGGAACGGTTGGTTCCCCGCGGACGCGATCGAGTTCCACCCATAAGGCCCCACCGGGCCGCTCGTCGGATCCGTGTTGCCGGTGCTCCAGGTCCACGACTTGCTGCCATAGCCGGGGTTATAGCTCCCGGTCGGCGCCGCGTAATCGAAGGTGGGCGAGGTCTGCGTCCACCGCCTCGGGGTCACCTCGCGAACGGCATAGGGACCATTGGCAAAAACCGGGAACACGTAGCGCCCGCGCGGGCCGGTCAGCGTCCTCCGCGCGACGAGGCCGCTCGAGTTAATGAGCTGAACCTGCACATGCCGCAGCGGCCGGTCGGTCCCGCTGTTGAGGACCATCCCCGAGATTGTTCCGATCGCAGCACCAGCGCCCAGGCCAGGGCCGGGGCGCCTCGCCTCGGCATGAGCGCCGACGTGATGCGCATCGAGCCGGGCCAGAGGGACGCTCATCGCGACGGGAGTCCGGCTCAACAGGCTGCGTGTCTCGAGCCGTTCGGCGGCCGGCACCGCCGCCCTGGACCGCGCACAGGCATCGCGGGTCCGCTGGCGAATCGTCCGTCGAACCATGGTGTTGAGCCTTTCAACGTTGAGTGCATCAGCGTCGGATTAATGTCAAGCGGCGTCCAGGCCGACCGCACGGCCAGATACCGGGCAACATGCCGGCCATGATATCCTGGTCGTCTACAAAGGCAAGGCAATCCAGATTGCACGAGTAACATACGCAGAATAGTACAGGATCCTGGCCCATGCACAACCGGTCCGTGCCGACGGGCGGATCGCGGCCGGGCCTGGCCGCCGTCGGACCGATGACCGGGTCACGGAATCCTGCCAGAATCCGGGAAATCACGATACCACCGGTCGCGTCTACTGTCT
>JAKAUH010001134.1 GCA_021818605.1 Planctomycetota bacterium | reverse complement strand
TCCGATATGAGGCCCGCCGCGCGCTGGCGTGGGCGGCCTCGTGCACCATCGTGGATGCACCGCCATCCCGGGCGGGATGGCTTTTTTACCGACTGTTAAATTGTCAAAGAGCCGACCGACCTCTTATATAGACGCCGACCGTGTGGATTTATTCCCAGGGTTTTTCAGATTTCCTGGTTTTTCTGCATCGGGTTGTGCCGATTGGGAGGGCCGCGGCGTGCGAGAACGGGGTGGATGATCCGGCCGGGTCGGGCCCCGGAACGCGGCCGTGCCCGGGAATGCGCTATCGGCGATCGCCACAAGGTTCGGACGTTGGTCCACTCCGGCCACGCGACGGAGTCAGGATTCAAGTGGTAACTGTTCGAGTGAGCCGTCGGCGATCATCCTCGAGAGGAACCGGGACAATCGTCCGGCGAGTGCCTCGGAGTCGACGAGCAGGCCGACCTCGATATTGCGCTGCTGGGCGGCCTCGGTGAAGTTGGCCGACGAGATGAGGACCCGGCGCAGGTCCACGACGACGCACTTTGCGTGCATGGATGCCCGCTTTTCGCCACGGGCGGCCAGCGACCTGGGGTCGAAGTAGACTTCAGGGAGGGGTCGAGCCTCCGGCCATTGCTGACTGCGGAATCGCTCCGCGAATCGCCGGCTGATCTCGTGGGCCGCCGACGTGTCGCCAGGCCCGCGCTGGATGTCGAGCACGATGCGGACGGAGAGGCCAGGCCGTTCCCGCATGCGGTCCGCCAGGGTCTGGAAGACCTGTTGACCCTGATAGATCGCATAACCCGCGATCAGGACCGAGGTGCCCGCTCCCGTGAAGAGATCCCGTACCACGACACCTGTGTCGCGGTTGTCGATGCCGTGGACGTCCGGCCCCGTGGTCACGAGGTCAAGCGCGTCGTCCAGCGAACGCCGCGCCGTCCGGTCCGAGATGACGCCCTCCAGCAGGACCGCGATCTGGCTCGGGGTCCACCCTTGCTCCGTCAACCGCTCCAGGCCGGCGATGAGATTCTCGGGCGGGCCTGGGGAGACCACCCTGCGCAATGCGATCGCGCTGAACGGCGGTGTCAGCCGGCCGGACTGGAGAGCCAGGGCCAGCGCCTTCAGGTCGCTCGTCGAGAGGAAGGGCAGGAGCTGGATCATGGCCTGTTCAGCCTGAAAAACTCGATCGCCGACCGATCGACGGTCGGCACGACCAGGGCCCGGTCGAGGAACTCGTTCTGCTGTTCGCACGAGGTCTCGGCGATGAGCAGGCAGCCGTGGCACGCCGCGCCATGGAGATAGCGGTGCTCGTGGGCGTTGGGAGGTTCGTGCTGCGCGCAGACCGGGTCGTTCGAGCACAACTCGCCCATTTCGAGCGCGCTCCGGACGTACTCGTGGATGCGGCGGCCGACCTGAACGAGCCCTCCCAGCGTCCCCTCGGCGTCCGGGCTGCCGGTATAAAGCATCACGCCGTAGCCGAGCTCGGGGATGCAGTAGATCCGCTCGCGGATGGAACTCGCCGGATAGCCGCATTCCAGGGACACCGCGGTGATCATCAGGTGGGCGAACGAATGGAGCATCAGGTAGGGCAAGCCAGGAAACTTGCGATTAACGCCCTCGTGTTCTCCAAGCCAGCTTTCGAAGCCGGCGCGCAGCGATTGGTCCCGCTTCTTGACGTCGGGTTGCGCCTCCCACGACTCGACGGCCTCCTTGCGAAAGAGCAGAAACACGCCCTCGCCGCGATTCTCGATCGCGGGCAGCCAGGCCGGCTCGCGCGAAAGGGAGGCCCGCTGAACCTCCATGCCGAACTCTCCATCTGTGTCCGGCGTGGCCGCCTCGAATCGCGTGAAGCCCACCTGTGCCACCACCTCGCGCAGGCGATGGACGAGGATCACCCGCTCGATCGGCTCCATCCAGGGCCGGTCCCAGTCCTCGCGCGGGAGAGACCGGGCGAGGAAGTTTCCTTCGAGCCGGTCCTCCCCGACCTCCTCCTTGCTGGCGATCAGGGTCTCCAGCTCGGCGAGCTTGACCGACTTTTCCTCGCGGGGCTGGCCGTCGCGACGGGAGCGGATTTCCGCGAGGACCTCGTCGTCGCGGAGACCTTCCAGCGCGGCTTTCACCCTGGCCTTCCTCCGCTCGTACTGGAGATCCTCCAGTGTCTCGACGGCCTCGACGAACTCCCATGCGGCGTCGACGGCCTGCTTGACCGCCTCGTCGCGGTCCGGCAGGGAGATCACGGTCATCTTCTGCGAGAAGTAGGCGTTGCTCGCGGTCCGGATCAGCAGGCGATTGGGCTGTCCGCAGGGCTCCTTGGTCCCGCGCCCAAGCCAGGGGCGGGCACCGTCGCAATGCCCGAGCGAACGGTTCGCCGAAATGGCTGCCTGCGCCAGGCTCCGCTCGGCCCGCCCGCATTCGCAGCGGATCGAGACCTCGGTCAGGTCGCCGCTCGTCCCGCGCTCGTCGATCCACAGTCGCCTCCGGCATTCGGTCGGTCCGTTGTGGGCGAACTCGTACCAGGCGATGTCGCCGATGTGCCCGGCCGGGCAGGCGCGGACGAAGCGGATCGGCACGACCGTTTTCTTCTTCCTGTCGTGATCGATGTACTTGCCCTTGACCAGTTCCCTGCGGTGCACCAGCAGGCGCGAGCGCACGCTCGATCCGGGTCTGGTCGATTCCACGTCCTGGGTGATGAACCACTCGGGGAACTGGAACGCGGTGATGCCCGTCTGGGGGAGCGTCGAGTCCTCCTGGTCCGGCGGCGGCGAGAAGAGCTGGATGGAGGGGACATGAAGCGTATGGGCGAGCTTGGCGGCCAGGCGCGGCTCGACGATCTCGTCCCCGC
>JAKAUH010000363.1 GCA_021818605.1 Planctomycetota bacterium | reverse complement strand
CGCTGGGAGGTGCAGGTCAAGCGGCTCCAGCGCGAGGTGGACACGGGGGACATCGACCCGAAGATCCTCGACGAGGCGACGGACCAGTTCCGGGCGAGCACGGCATCCCGCACCGAGGCTCGCGCTGCGATCTCCCGGGCCGAGGCCGACGTCGCCGCGCGCCAGGCGGCGCTCGGGCAGGCCGAGGTCCAGGTCAAGGTGGCCGAGGCGGCGCTGGCCATGGCGCAGAGCGACGAGCGCCGACTGGCGGCGTGGGTCGGCTACCTGACGCTGAGCGCGCCATTCGACGGCGTCATCACGGTGCGCAACGCCAACACCTTCGACTTCGTGCTGCCCGCCACCGGTGACCCGACGGCGATGTATCTCTCGCCTGACATCTCCACCCGAGGCGCGGCGCCGATCTACGTGGTGGACCGAACCGATGTCGTCCGGGTCTTCGTGGACATCCCCGAGCAGGACGCCGATTACGTCAAGGCCGGGACCCCGGCGAGCGTGCAGATCCGCGCGTTCCGCGAGCGGCCGATCGCGGGGAAGGTGACGCGCACGTCCTGGGCGCTGAACTTCAAGAGCCGGACCCTCCGCGTCGAGGTCGACCTGCCCAATCCCGGCGGCGAGTTGCTGCCGAACATGTACGCGTACGTCGAGATCGTCATCGAGCGGCCGGGCGTCCGCGCCCTGCCCGCCTCGGCGCTGACGTACAACGGCGAGGCGGCGTATTGCTGGCTCTATCGGGACGGCAAGGCGGTGCGGACCGAGTTGCAGACGGGCGTCAGCGATGGCCAGTGGATCGAGGTCACCGACCGGAGCATCTCGGCCTCGCGGGAGGGCAACGAGGACTGGAAGCCGATCGACGGGACCGAGCAGATCATCCTGGGCGATCCGTCGAGCCTGACCGAGGGCGCGCCGGTGGAAGTCGTCTCGGCGGAGGAAGGCGCGCGGATCGCGGCCGACTCGCCCACGCCGAGGATCGCGCCGACCCACGCGGTCCCGCACCCGGCGGCCGACCCGTCGATGTCGTCTCCGCCGCCTCGGTCGGCCAGCCCCGCCGCCTCGAAATCCAGGAGCCGCCCGCGATGAAGCCCATCAACCGAACCCGGACGGCCACAGCGAGCGCGGGCGACCCTCGACCTGTGAGGTCAACGGTGCGCGGTGCGGATTCCCCAATCGATGCAGCTCGATTCGCCTGGCGAACTCGCGCGTTCGCGTGGACGCTGGCCCTGCTGGCGGCATCGGGCTGCCACCATCAGGAGAAGAACGACTACCAGAGCGTCTCCGAGCCCCAGACCGTGCGGTTGGTGCGGCCCGACGTGCGGACGATCGTGCGGAAGGTCGGTCAGCCGAGCTTCATCGTGAGCTACGAGCGCACGTCGGTCTATCCCAAGATGACGGCCTACATCGAGAAGTGGATCGTCGACATCGGCGACAGGGTGAAGAAGGGGGACGTGCTGGCGACCCTGTTCGTGCCCGAGATCGTCGAGGACCACCGGACCAAGCAGGCCGCTGTTGTGTTCCATCGCGAGAAGGTCGCGCTGGCGAATCAGGTCGTCAAGGTGGCCGCGGCCGATATCCTCGCCGCACAGGCCCGGCTCGAGGAGTCGCGGGCGCAGCTCGCCACCGAGGAGGCCGAGGTCGCCCACTGGACATCGCAGGCGAAGCGGCTCGAGCGCGAGTCGAAGAACAACGTGGTTCCCCCGCAGATCGCACTGGAGTCGACCGACCAGCTCAAGCAGAGCATCGCCGCGCGCGCCGCGGCGCGGGCCGGCGTCGACCGGGCCAACGCGGACCTCATGGCGAAAAAGGCCGCGCTGGCGGAGGCCGAGGTCGACGTCAAGGCTGCCGAGGCCGCGCTGGCCGTGGCGCAGAGCGACGAGCGCCGGCTGGCCGCGTGGGTGGGCTACCTGACCCTGAGCGCCCCCTATGACGGGATCATCGTGGCGCGGAATGCCAACACGTTTGACTTCGTCCTGCCTTCCACCGGCGATCCGTCGGCTCTCTCGCACGCGCCGGACGTCTCGACCACAAAGGCCGCGCCGATCTACGTGGTGGACCGGACCGACGTGGTCCGCGTGTTCATCGACATTCCCGAAAAGGACGCCGAGTACGTTCACATCGGGACGCCCGCCATGGTGCGGGCGAGGGCCTTCCGCGACCAGCCGGTGCCGGGGAAGGTGACGCGGACCTCCTGGGCGCTTAACTTCAAGAGTCGGACCCTCCGCGCCGAGGTCGACCTGCCCAACCCCGGCAGCCGGCTGCTCCCCGGGATGTATGCCTACGGCACCGTGATCATCGAACGGCCCGGAGTGAGGGCCGTGCCGGTCGAAGCCCTGACCGCAGCGGGCGACCGGACGTTCTTCTGGCTGTACCGCGACGGCAAGGCCGTGCGGAACGAGGTGCGCAAGGGGGTCAGCGACGGCCGGTGGATCGAGGTCACCGACCTCCGCCGGCCGGCGGACGGCACCACTGCCTCATGGCAGCCCGTCGACGGAACCGAGCAGGTGATCCTGGGCGACCTGTCGATCCTCGCCGACGGAGATCCCGTCCGGATCGCGCCGGAGAAGAAGGAGACGCGGGTCGCCAGCGAAACGCCGATCCTCCGGCAGCCGACGGTCGACACCCGCGGCCCGGTCAGGCCGTAGAGGACAAACGACCGCTCCGTGCCGTCGAATCGCTGCGCCCGGCACGATCCGACGTCGATAGCAGCGCGGGGCAAGTCGGACCGCGTGGCCAGCCATCTGGCTGCCGATCTCTGGGATGGCGTGCCGCGCGGATCGGCGAGCGCCAGGGACCTTGCCTCACGGCGCTGGCTCGTGAGGGGCTCGTCCTGC
>JAKAUH010000771.1 GCA_021818605.1 Planctomycetota bacterium | reverse complement strand
GCTGAGGCGTGCGCCGAGGAAGTCTCCCACATGGCCCCGACGTCGCGCCCGGAGGCTCCGGCGGCCCAGGCCCGCCGGATCGTGCCATTGTTCCGCGACGATGCGAAGTCGGCCGGGCTGAACTTTTCCTTCGTCAACGGCCAGTCGGAACGCCGACAGCTCCCCGAGGCCTCCAGCGGCGGTGCGGCACTACTCGACCATGACGGCGACGGCCGCCTCGACGTGTACATCGTTCAGGGCGGTACTTTTCCGCCACGGTCGGACAGGGCGGTCCGCGCAACGATGGGCGATCGTCTCTTCCGCAACCGCGGCGACGGCACGTTCGAGGACGTCACCCGGCGCGCCGGGCTGGCCGCGTTTCCCGGCGGCTACGGGCATGGCGTGTCCGTTGGCGATTACGACAACGACGGCAGGCCCGACCTCTTCGTGACGCGTTGGCGGTCGTATGCGCTCTATCACAACCGGGGCGACGGCACGTTCGAGGACGCCACCGTCGCGATGGGCCTGGCCGGCGATCGCGACTGGCCGACGTCGTCGGCCTTCGCCGATCTCGACGGCGACGGCGATCTCGACCTGTACGTCTGCCATTACCTCGTCTGGGACGCCGAGAATCCCGAGGTCTGCCGGAGCCCGTCCTCGGGCCGGGTGAATCCGTGTGACCCCTTGCGATTCGCCGCGCGGCCGGATCACCTGTTCCGCAACGATGTCAAGCGGTTCGTGGATGTGACGAACGAGGCGGGGATCGTCGACCGCGACGGCCGGGGCCTGGGCGTGGTCGCCGCCGACGTGGACGACGACGGCAAGATTGACCTGTTCGTCGCCAACGATGGGACGGCCAATTTCCTGTTCCTCAACCGGGGCGGTCTGAAGTTCGACGAATCCGGGCACGAGTCGGGTGTGGCGGCGGCGGGCGGCGGCGGCTATCGCGCGGGGATGGGGATCGCACGCGGCGACCTCGACGGCGACGGCCGGCCCGACCTGGCCGTCACCAACTTCTTCGGCGAGTCGACCACGTTCTACCAGAACCTCGGCGGCGGCCTGTTCACCGATCGCACGGCGGCCGTCGGCCTGGACGCCCCGAGCCGCTATCGCCTGGGCTTCGGCGTGTCGTTTCTTGACGCCGACGACGACGGCCGGCTCGATCTGCTGACAGTCAACGGCCACATCGCGGACTCGCGCCCCGAGATCCCCTACGCGATGCCCGCGCAGCTCATGCTCGGCGGCGCGGACGGTCGACTGGTCGATGTCAGCACCGCGGCCGGTGCGCCGTTCCAGGTGCCCCGGCTCGGTCGGGGGCTGGCCGTCGGCGACCTCGACGACGATGGTCGGCTCGACGCGATCGTCGTCGGCCACGAGGGCCCCGCGTCCTACTTCCATAACACGGGCCCCGGCGGCCATTCGATTACGATCCGCCTGGAGGGGACCAGGTCCAACCGCGACGCCGTCGGCGCCCGGGTGACGATTCAGGCCGGCGGCCGTAGCCAGATCGGTGAGCGATTCGGCGGCGGCAGCTACCAGTCGGCGAACGACCCCCGGCTGCACTTCGGCCTGGGCGATGCAACGAAGGTCGACGGGCTCGAGGTTCGCTGGCCGTCCGGCGCCGTGCAGAAGTTCGGCCCGCTGCCCGCCGACGCCGGCTACCTGCTCCGCGAGGGCGATCCGTCGCCGCGAACGCTCCCGCGACCGCAGCGCCGCAGCGCGACCGGGCCGACCGGCCGATGAGCCGGTCGGCCGCCGGGTGCTGAACGAGCAGCAGGACCACGCCGATCTCAGCGGCGGTCCGAGGGGCGGGTCCCGGGAAGGATCTCCGACCACGCTCCCGCGACCGCGAGCGCCGCGGGAACGAGCAGCAGGACGGGTCTCCATCTCACGCCGAACTGCTCGGCTGCGCGGTACGCCTCATCGGTCGAGGTGTTGGGTTCGCCGCTCGTCGCGCTCCAGGCGACAATCGGTCCGACGATCATGCACTCGACGACACAGCGCGGCCGAGCCGCAACCCAACCCAACCCAACCCAACCCAACTGAACTGAAGAGCCACGGATTCAACACGGATTGAACACGGATTGAAAGATTGGCGGTAGGCGTGGCGTCACGCTCTCAAGCCTCGAAGTCGCAACTCGAACGCGTTGCCGCAAAAGCGGTTGTAATCTCGTGTAAGGCGTAAAAGATTCTCGAAGATAGTAGTCTAGGAGGAGGACCCACCAGCCGAGGGCGAACAGCACCTTTCGGTATCTGGGCAGGCCCCGGCGCTTTCACTTCTTGGGCTTGAGCCTCGGGTCGAAGACCTCGCCGCAATAGCGGCACTTGACCGCGACGTCCTGGATCGGATCGCGGCAGACGGGGCATGGCTTCATGGCCGTGGACCCTGTGCGATGACGATGAAGAAATGCACCGCGAGCCCGACACGGCACCGCCGCCCACCAGCCTCAGCGGCATCCGTGGCTGATTGTGCGCCTGACTTGATCGCCAGGCAAGCAAAAACCGAGACCTCGCGCAGGCAGCCAGCATCAATCGCCCCGATTAGGCCTGAACAGATCAGCCTGTGGAATTGGCACAATAGTGCGTCTTGATATAATTTATGTTATGTGTATTTCCGACACCATCCTCTGCTCACCAATAACCGGTCGGATGTGTGTTTAAATGTTGTGATACGGAGCATATGTTGCTTCGCGGCACGACATGTGTCCGGATCTTCAGGGCGATTCGTGGTGGCGGCCAGCGAGAAGTCTCTGAATTCCTCCTGGGGGCGGTTCAACCGCCACTTGCCGAGACTGACCTTGATGGCGATCTCCCAGTACGACGCCGGGCTGATCAGGATCTCATTCGTTA
>JAKAUH010001156.1 GCA_021818605.1 Planctomycetota bacterium | reverse complement strand
AAGAGGGGGGCTTCGTCGCGGTAGTCATTCACGGGAAACTCCTGGACCAAGTTCGGTGGTCGGTCATGGATCCGGCCGGCGGGAACGAGGCGTGCCGAGCCGAGTGGATCTCCCTCCGCGCCAGCAGCCATCCAGGCGGGCTGGGCGGGTTCATCGTGTTCGTGTCAGCCTCTCTCCCCCTGCGCGGACGCCGGTGGCGGGCTGGCCGAGCGGCGGAGGATCGAGGTCGTGCTCACGCCCGGGACGAGGGGGAGGGTGACGACCCGGCCCCCTCGGGCCAGGACGATGTCGGCGCCGGCGACCTGGTCGAGGGCGTAGTCTCCCCCCTTGACCAGGACGTCGGGCTCGAGCGTCGCGATCAGGGATTCCGGGGTCGGCTCGTCGAAGATCACGACGAGGTCGACGCAGGCCAGCCCGGCGAGCAGGCTGGCGCGGTTCTCCTGGCCGATCACGGGGCGAGAGTCTCCCTTGAGGCCGCTGACCGAGGCGTCGGAGTTCAGACCGACGACCAGGAGGTCGCCGAGGCGGCTGGCTCCCTCGAGGGAGGCCAGGTGGCCGGCGTGGAGGATATCGAAGCAGCCGTTGGTGAAGACGACCTTGCGGCCGCGGCGGCGGCGCCCGCCGGCGTCCCGGCGGGCGGCCTCGCGGCCGACGACCTTGCGCGAGAGGCCTCGCCAGGCCGCCGATAGCTCGTCGGCGTGGACGACGTAGGTCCCCGGGTGGCTGACGGCGATGCCCGCGGCCATGTTGGCCAGCCGGCAGGCTGGCTCGAGGTCCCACCTCGAGCCCAGGCAGGCGGCCAGCACCGCCACGACGGTGTCGCCGGCGCCCGTCACATCAGCGACGTCGCGCACCTGGGCCGGGATGTGCAGGGCGCCTTCGGGCGTGGAAAGCGTCATCCCGTCAGGCCCCCGGGTGATGAGCATCGCGTCGAGCTGAAGCGCGGACCGCAGCTCGGCGGCGGCGAGGGCCACGGCCTCGTCGCCCACCAGCGCCCGGCCGGCGGCTCGCTCGGCCTCGAGGTGGTTCGGGGTTACAACGGTGGCGCGGGCATACGCGGAGAACTCGGTCTTCTTGGGGTCGACCACGCAGGGGATGCCCCGCTCGCGGCACCGGTCGATCACCCCGCGGGCCAGCTCGGGCGTGATGACTCCCTTCTCGTAGTCGGCCAGCACGACGGCCGAATGCTCGTCGATCAGTGGCAGCACGACTTCCAGCAGTCGTCCGGCCTCGGCGGCGAACGCGGCCCGGTCGCCGTCCCGGTCGAGTCTGAGGAGTTGCTGCTGCCCCTCCGAGAGGATGCGCGTCTTGCTGATCGTCGTCAGGCCAGGCGCCTCGCGCAGGGCCAGCCGCGCGACCCCCGTGGCGTGCAGGGTGTCGCGGAGCAGCGCGCCCTCGGCGTCGGCGCCGACCAGGCCCGCGAGTGTCACCGGGCAGCCCAGCCCGGCGAGCGTCGCGGCCACGTTCCCCGCGCCGCCGGGTGTCTGCGCCTCGCCCAGCAGGCTCACCACCGGCACGGGCGCCTCGGGCGAGATCCGCCGCACGTGCCCGTGCACGTGCCGGTCGAGCATCACGTCGCCCACGACCAGCACCGGGACGGCGACCGCCGGTTCGCTGAACTCGCCGAACATACTTGGGAAACTCCCTGGTGCCACCGGATTCATCACGCCCCCGCCGCGCGGCGGGTTCAGGATCGGGCGCCGGCCGGCTGCGGCATCGCCAGGTGCGTGGGCTCCTCCTGGTGATTCCAGGGGAGCATGAGCCTCAGGACGCCCGGCCGGTTCGGCCGCGCGCTCGTCAGGTCGCGGAGCGTGAACTCGCAGCAGGAAGTCCGTGTGTCGTGTTGCTCCATGTGGCTCGAGCAGAAGAGGTTCATCATGTAGGTCGTCGGCGCCAGGAGATAGGCGGGGATTTTGATCTCGAAGGAATGTACCCCCACTCCCAGCCGCCCGGTAATCGATGGGTCGTGGTCGCGGACGTCGGAGCAGAAGATCGGCGTCCCCTCGGGGTTGTAAAGGACGAACCACGGGGTCAGCGCCAGCATGTTTCGTCGGACCTCGAGACTGATGCGGATCACGAACGGCTCGTCGCAGCCGAAGTCCGCCGCCGGCGTCCCGTCGGCCCGGTAGAGCCCGGCCGAGAGGAACTGGCAGGGCTTGGACGGCTCGATCGGGAATGTGGTCTGCGCCGCCCGGTGGTCGGACGCTGATTTGAAATAGGCCTCGATCACCTCCCGCATCGGCCCGTTCGCGGTGACCTGGCCGTTCTCCAGCAGGATGCCCCGGCTGCAGAGTTGCGACAGCGCGCCCATGTTGTGGCTGACGAACAGGATGGTCCGGCCCTCGCCCGTGGCGACGTCCTGCATCTTGCCCAGGCACTTCTTCTGGAACGTGTAGTCGCCGACGGCCAGCACCTCGTCGACGATCAGGATCTCGGGCTCGAGGTGCGCCGCCACGGCGAACGCCAGCCGGACGTACATCCCCGACGAGTAGCGCTTCACCGGCGTGTCGATGAACTCCTCGATCTCGGCGAAGGAGACGACCGCGTCGAACTTGCGGTCGATCTCGACCTTCCTCATCCCGAGGATGGCGCCGTTAAGGTAGATGTTCTCGCGCCCGCTCAGTTCGGGGTGGAACCCCGTGCCGACCTCCAGCAGCGAGGCGACCCGCCCTCGGAGCCGCGCGCAACCCCCGGTTGGCTCGACGATCCGGCTGAGGATCTTCAGCAGGGTCGACTTTCCGGCGCCGTTGCGGCCCACGAGCCCGATGGCCTCGCCCCGGCTGACCTCGAACGAGACGTCCTTCAGCGCCCAGAACTCGTTCACTTCCCTCGGCTTCCGGTCCCGCTTGCCTCGCACCACGTCGCGGATCTCCCGCAGGCGGTGCGAGATCGTCTCGCGCAGCGAGGGGGGCGTGTACGAGAGTAGCCCCGTCGAACGGAAACCGCCCAGGATGTACCGTTTGCTCAATCGATCACAGGTAATGATAGGTTGGCTCATGATGTTAGATCGCGGTTCCAGTCGGTGGATTGGATGAGAGTTCGGGCAGGGGACCGCGGCGGGCCGTCAGGCGTAATCGGCGAAGGCGCGCTCGGTCTTGCGAAAGTAGAAGAGGGCGAAGATGAGCGAGGCCACGGCCGTGGTCGCTGAGATGGCCAGCGACGGCAGGTCCCACTCCAGGCCGAGGATCGCCGAACGGTAGGCGCCGACGATGCCGAACATCGGATTCAACGACAGAATGGCCCGCCAGACCTGCGAGTGGATGCTGATGGGGTAAGCCACGGGGGCGGTGTACATCAGGATCATCGTCAGGAACGGGACGATGTGTTTGAAGTCGCGGTAGAAGACCGTCAGCGCCGCCAGGGTCACGCCCAGGCCCAGCGTGGCGATGATTGTTAGCACGATCAGGAGCGGCAGCCAGACGATCCCCCAGCTCGGCGCCACGCCGTAGATCACCATGAGCGCGGCGTACAGGACCATCGTGATCGCCATGTCGACGAGGAAGACCATCGCCGCGCTGACGGGCACGAAGAGCCGGGGAAAGTAGACCTTGGTCAGGAGTGCTTGCTGATTGGCCAGGCTGGTGGCCGCCGCCCCGAACCCCTGCGAGAAGAACGTCCAGGGCATCAGCCCGGCGAAGACGAACACAGGGTAGGGGTAGCCTCCCGTTGGCACCTTCATGAAGCGGCCGAAGATGAGCGTGAAGATCAGCATCATCATCAGCGGCTGCACAACCGCCCAGGCGAAGCCGAGCACGGTCTGCTTGTACCGCACCGAGATGTCGCGCCAGACCAGGAAGACCAGCAGCTCGCGGTAAGCCCACATCTCCCGCCAGTCGATGGCGATCCAGCCTGGCTGAGGGCGGATCACCAGCTCGTAGTCTTCGATGCCGGTTGGGGGGACGGGCGCTTCCAGGCAGTCCGCCCGGCCATTGAGGTGGACGTCCGCCTGGGTCGCCGCCACATCTTGCTCGATCATGGGAACAGTGGGGCCTCTTGTAGGTGGATGACTCGGATGCGACAAGGAATAACGGTTCAATTCGTGCTCCGGCGCCAGCCGCCGGTCAGGGCCTCATGCCAGGGCCGGCTGCCGCCGCGACGCCGGCTCGTCGGCCAGCGCCGCGTCGATGCAAAACTGGAGCCGTTCGGCCAGCGCCTCGACGTGCGGCTCCTGGAGCATGCTCGAGTGGCCGCCGGTGACGTCCAGCGCGCGGGCGCCGCCGGTGGCCCGGCAGCCCCAGCCCAGAAGCGCGTCCTCGTACCTTTCGGCATACGGCTCGTCGGGGCCGATGCCGGCGGTGGCCCGGAACAGGGTCAATTCGCCGTCGAAGCGCCCGGCGGGCCGATAGCTCCGCTCGGCGAACAGGTAGGCGGTCCGGACCGAGATCCGGCCCAACGCTCGAGGCGGCCGGAGGCCGCGGTCGAGCCAGGCGCGGAACAGCCGCATCCGGACCTCGTCGCGGGCGCGCCCGAGCCGCTCCCCGACCGCGTAGACGGCCAGGTTGCGGACCTTGCGCAT
Organism: Planctomycetota bacterium; assembly: GCA_021818605.1. Taxonomy (GTDB): domain Bacteria; phylum Planctomycetota; class Planctomycetia; order Isosphaerales; family Isosphaeraceae; genus JAKAUH01. The sequence goes on along the minus strand of JAKAUH010001156.1, from coordinate 10,075 downwards.
TGCCCTGGCCAGGATGGTCGCCGCTCGCCGGACCGGGCCGCCGGTGCCTCCCTCGCGGAGCACGCCGCCGAACCGCTGGAGTCGCTGGCCGGTCACGCGCCAGGCCCGCGGCACCGCCTGTGGGTCGGCCGCGTCGAGCAGCGCGACCAGCGCCACCCGCTCGCCCTGGGCCTGGAGCTGCAGCGCCATCTCGAAGGCGATGATGCCTCCGGCGCACATCCCGCCCAGCAGGTAGGGGCCGTGGGGCTGGATCGAGCGCACCTTGGCCACGTGGTATGCGGCCATCTCGGTGATCCGCGTGTGGGCCATCGGGACTCCGTCCATCGCGTAAGGCTGGAGCCCGTAGACAGCGTGCGACGTATCCAGCCGCAGGGCCAGGTTGCGGTAGAGCATCGTCTCGCCGTCGCCGTCGTGGACCAGGAACAGCGGTGGTCGGTCGCCGCCGTCGCGGATCTTGACCAGGGTGTCCGCTCCGGTCTCGCCGGCGATCAGCCGGGCCAGCGCCTCGACCGTCGGCGCCTCGAGCAGCGAGGTCAGCGGCATGTCCCGGCCAAAGCGACGGTCGATCCGGGCGAACAGGTCGACAGCCAGGAGCGAGGTCCCGCCCATGTCGAAGAAGTTGTCGCGGATGCCGACCGGCTCGATCCGCAGCAGGTCGGCCCAGATCGCGGCCAGCTCGGTTTCGAGCGCGGTGCGGGGCGGATCGGCCGGCGGGCACGACTCGGGCCGGGCGCGGCGGCGGCCCGACCGGGCGTGGATGGCCTCGAGGACCTGCTCGGCGTCGGCCAGCTCGGCGGCGATCCGCCCGAACCGGCGCGACCTGGCGACGGCCCCGGCGCCTGCGGGCGAAGTTGGGGCGGGCGCCGACTCGACGGCGGGCTCGTCGTCGACCGTCGCCGCTGCCTCGGGGTGGTACGCCAGCCTCGCGGCCACGTCCGCCGGTATCTCGTAGCGTACGCCGCCGTCGATCTCGTGCCGGTAGGCCGAGAAGGCCCCTTCGAGGAAGTCACGCGCTGGCTGATTCTTCCTGGTGAACAGGACCGTCGCGTCGACTCGTGCCAGGCCCAGGGATTGCGCGAACCGGCCCAGCTCGGCCATCATCCGGTGCTCGACGCCCCGGCCCAGCACGCGGCAGCTCAGCAGGAACGTGTCGACCGCGAGCGCCTCGCCGCGGGGGCCGAAGATCATCACGCCCACCAGACCGTAGTCGCCGAAGCGGTCCCGCACCACGACCGAGCGGCATTCGAGTCCCGACTCGCCCAGCCGGCGGACCTCGCCGTCGTTGCGGCGGACCGTCGTGAAGTTGAACTGGTTGGTCCGCTGGGTGAGCTGCGCAACGCGGTCGACCTGCTCGGGCGACGGCGTGTTGAGGTCAATCTCGAGCCCCAGTCGGGCCAGGAACTCGCCGATCGTGGGCGCCTCCTTCTGGAAGCGGGCGCGCTCGGCCTCCTGGCGGTACATCGCGGTGCGCTGCCGGTCCTCGGCCGTGACGCGGGGGCGGTCAAAGGCCCAGACGTGGCGGAGGAAACCCTCGATATCGCCGTCGACCGGCAGCCGCAGCGACAGCACCTCGGGGCAGGCCGCCTCGACCTCGGCGCACTCGACCGGGTTGTCGTCGATGAAGATGAAGCTATCGAGGCCCAGGTTCAGCTCGCGGGCCATCTCGCGGATGTTCTGCGATTTGGGCTGCCAGTTGACCCGCCAGGTGACCAGGTGCTCGCGCTTCAGGATCATGTCGCCGCGGCAGTCGAACACCTCGAGCACGTCGGCCTCGACGTTCTTGCTGCACAGGCAGAGCAAGAAGCCCCGGCCGGCCAGCTCGACCATGAACCGCTGGAGCGCCTGCCAGGCGGTCGGGATGGCGATGCCGTCGACCCCTTCCTCGCCGACGACGCCCTTCCAGAGGGTGTTGTCGCAGTCAAGGACGACGACCTTGTGCGGCGGGGCCAGGAGCGCGTGAGTCCGGCGGGCCAGGACGGTCCCCATCGCGGCGAAGAACGCGGACGTGTAGGGGATGTGGCCAAGTCGGTCGCGGCGAGGGTCGTGATAGTCGTCGACTGGATAGAGTCCGAAATCATCCGGCCCAATCACCGAGACGCCCGGCTCGCCGGCCAGGCCCTCCACGACGCGGCTCGCGGCGTTCTCGAGCAGGCCGCGGACCTCGCGATCGGCGCGCGCGGCGGGGGAGTCGGGACAGAGGGCGACGATCAAGGGCGCCCCGAAGCGGGCCGCCATCCCTCGCGCCGCGTCGACCAGGTCCGAGGCGTTCCGCTCGAGGGCCTCGCGGACCTCGGGGCCGCCGCCGGCGCCGGAATCGGGCAGGGCGCGAAGCCAGTCCTCGGGGCGCACCAGGACGACGTTCACGCCCTTGCGGTTGCGCGACAGCAGGCTCGAGGGGTCGAGGAGCTGCTGGAACACCTGGCCGTACGGGGCGAATTCGACGGCGGCCGGCAGGTCCAGCTCGGCCGCCCAGAAGGCCAGGGCGTCCTCCAGCGGCTCGGCCGTGAAGGTGGCCGCGACGCCGATCCGCCGGGCGGTGGGCTCGGCCTGCGGGGGACGTTCGAGATCGGGGGTGTTCATCTTTGGGTCCGTCGCGAAGGTCAGGCGAGGAGTTCGCGCGCGGGCTCGTCGATGCCCCGGCGGATGACCTCGGCCGGCGCGTCGGTCGGCTCCCATTTCAGGAGCCTGCGCGCCTTGGAACAGTCATAGCGGGCATTCTGGGTCCGCGACTCCCAGTCGCGGAGGCTGGGCCGGCGGCGGTCTGGATGGCGGATCGCGCGCTTCACCATCCACTTGAGGACGTCGACGACGTAGAACTTCCAGGGGGCCGTTGGGATCTTGCGGAACTCGGCCCCCACGCTGCGCTCCAGTGCCTCGATGTATTCCCGCGCCGTGATTCCCGAGTCGGCAATCAGGTTGAACGACTGCCCCTCGATTCCCGGCGCGTCCAGCGCCGAGATCAGGGCCGCGGCGACGTCCTCCACGAGGACCAGCGGCAGGGGGCATTCGCCCCGGCCCCAGATCTGGCAGACAGCGTCCCAGGACCACATGCCGACGCCCCAGTGGAGTGGGCTGCTTCCTCGGCCGATGACGATGCCCGGCCGGAAGATCACAACCGGCAGCCGTTCCCGGCGGTGCAGGTCCATCAGGGCCTGCTCGGATAGCGCCTTGGCGCGGGCGTAGTAGTTGCGCCAGTCGATGTTCGGGTCGAGCGGCGTCTCCTCGGTGATCGTGCCGGCGCCCCTGCCGGCGTAGTACGAGTCGATGGTTCCGGTGTAGATCAGGCGGCTGACCCCGGCGGCCAGGCAGGCTTCGGCGACTCGCCGGGTCGGCTCGACCTCGTGCTCGCGGAAATCCTCCCAGGTCTTCACGTTGGAGCGGGCCAGGTGGTACACGACCCGAATTCCCGCGAGCGCCACGGCGAGGGACTCGCCGCTCTCCATGTCGCCGACCACGACCTCGGCGCGGTCCCGCAGGGATTCGGGCAGCCGCCCGGGGCTGCGGACCAGCACGCGGACGGCGTGGCCGCGATCGAGGAGCTGGCGGGTCAGCTCCTGGCCGATGAATCCGGTCGCCCCCAGGACCAGGACCTCGGCCCGCGCGTCGGCCGGCGGGGCCGACCGCACCGGCTGGGGCGCCGTCGCCTCGCCCGCGGCGAGGCCGGCCTTGCGGACGATCTCTTCGCACGTGCGGATCACGTCGCGGCCCAGGACGGGCGAGAGCCGTTCGTCGAGCGTCCCGGGATCGCTCAGTCCCCCGTAGAACGACTGGAGCGCCCGCGCAATGCTGCGCCCGTAGGGCGATCCGGGGGTCCGCGTGATCTTCGAGAGGATGGTCCGACGGAGTGCCGCCCGGGCCTGCCGCCTTAGCAGGCCGGCCTCGGAGACCGTCATGTGATACCGGTCGAAGTCCATCCCGTAGGGCGTATGGCTGTGCAGCAGGTAGGTATCGCGCTCGAAGTCGACGGTGGCGGAGGCCAGGCTGCCGCGGACGTGGATCGTGTGCTCGGTGTAGCCCGACGCGAAGGAGAAGTGGAGCGAAACGCCGACCGGGCCCCCCCCAGCCTCGATCCGCCACCGGCGGAAGAACCGCCGGCCGCCGGGGAGCTCCAGCGGGTTGGTGGCGCCGACCCCGAGGATCTCCAGCGGCCCGGCCAGGTCGAGCAGATGGGCCACCGAATGCGATCCGACCTCGAGCATGATGTGGCCGGGCTCGCGAAGCATCCAGGAGTCGAAGGGCCCGGACCGGAGCTGCGGCAGCGCCTTGCTCCAGGTGATCGTGATCTCGTCGGGCCGGCCCAGGCGGCCGGCGCGGAGGTCGTTGCGGAGCTGCTCGTATGCCGGCGTGAAGAGGAAATTGTGGCCGATGCCGACAGCCACGCCCGCGGACCGGGCGCGCTCGACCAGCGCGTCGGCGTCATCGACGCGGGTCACCATCGGTTTCTCGAGCAGCACGGGGATCCGGGCATCGAGGATCTCGCCGGCGGCGCGGGCATGCAGGTCGGGCGGGAGCAGGACGTGGATCGCATCCAGCCGCGGACCCGCGAGCATTTCTTCCAGTGAGGTATGGATGCGGTCGACGCCGTATCGCGAGGCCAGCGCGCGGGCACGGCCCGCATCGCGGTCGCAGACCGCCGCCAGCCGCGCGTCGCGGACCGCGCGCAGGGCCGCGGCGTGCCAGTCGGCGATGTACCCGGTCCCCAGGAATCCCACCTCGAGCGGTCGATCAGTTCTTGTCATCGGAGATGCTGGCGCTGAGTTCTCGTTGGGGCGACGGGGTAACCGCTCGCCGGTACTCGATATTCCGGAGCTGACGGCGCCTCAGCCGGCGGATCCAGTAAGTGAATATGCCGAGGGCATTGGGGAACTTGGCGATCAGGCAGGAACGCGCGAAGAGGCGGGCATCCGGCGCCGACCACCCCCGGCCGGTGGCATACCGGTAGATCCTCGCATACATCACCAGGTAGAGCCCCAGCAGCAGGAAGCTTGCGCCACGCGTCCACCAGGCCAGGCCCAGGATGAGCACCGGCAGCGCCACGCCCCAGAACAGGGCGCTGCGGATCTCACGCACGTTGTACCGCTCGGGAGACTTGCCATGCAGCCTGGCGAGGTCGGCATACCCATAGCCGGTGCGCTTGGTCCGCAGCCACCACTGGCCGAACCGGGTCACGGGCAGGTCGTGCAGGCTCATATCGGCGCCGATCCGCAGCAGGGTGTGGCTCTCCTTGCGAAGGCGGATGCAGAGCTCGCAATCCTCGCTGACCAGCACCAGGGGGTCGAAGCCGCCGGCCTGGCGGAACGCCTCCGTGCGGACCATGAAATCGCCGTGGGTGACTTCGACCTCGCCGACCGGCATATCCCATTCGAGGTCGGCCAGCTTCTTGTACGGCGAGGCTTCGGGGGCTTCCTCGCGACGGCGCCCGGTGACCAGAGCCACGTCGGGCCGCTCCTCGAAGACGCCCAGGGCCCGCTCCAGCCAGCCGTCCACCAGGACGCAATCGCCATCGAGGAACTGGACGAAGCGGATCTCCGGATCCAGCTCGCAGAGCCGCTCGAAGCCCACGTTGCGGCCGTTCGCGGCGCTGGTGGGCCCGGAGGGATCCTCGACGAGGACCTCCGCGCCCAGGGAGCGGGCCACTTCGGGGCTGCCATCGCTCGAGTTCCCGTCGACGTACACGACCGGATAACCGTGTCCCACCATCGACGACAGGGTGCGACGCAGGCGTTCTCCCTCGTTGCGGCCGATCGCGACGATCCCGAGCCGACTCATGTTGCTCTCTCCGTAGGGGCGTGATCTGGCATTTCGCGGCGACGGCCCGCTGCTTGCCGGGCCGTCGCGCTGGCGCTGGCGCGGATTATCCGAGCTTGAAGCCGGCCTTGACGGCGTCGTTGCGGAACATTTTCACGGTGTCGAGCGAGTACTCGTCGAGGTCCTTGCCCACAAGCGACAGCTTCTTGAGCAGGTCGTGGGTCACGGTGATGATGTGGCAGCCGATCGAGTCGGCGTGGAAAATGTTAAGCAGCTCGCGGGGGCTGGCCCAGATCAGCTCGAGCTGGGGATAGACGGCCAGCATCTCGACCGCGGCGGCCATCAGCGGGACCGGGTCGCGGCCCGTGTCGGCGACCCGTCCGGCGAACACCGAGACGCACGCCGACGGACCGTTGCCGAGAGCCGCGACGACATCGCGGACCTGCGCCAGCGTCATCAGCGCCGTGACGTTCTGCTTGACCCCCGCCTCGGCGAGCGTGCGGATCAGGGGTACCGCGGACTCGCCCTTTGTGTTGGTCACGGGGATCTTCACGTAGATGTTCTCGCCCCACGACTTGATCCGGCGCGCCTGGGCTTCCATCTCGGCGAAGTCGTCGGAGAAGACCTCCAGCGAGATCGGCCGGTCGGAGATCGCCTTGACGATGTCGCGGGCGAACGCCTCGTAGTCGGTGATCCCGGCGTTGCGCATCAGCGTGGGGTTGGTCGTGAACCCCTTGATCAGGGGGTTGGCGTAGAGCTCGAGCATGCCGCCGCGGTCGGCGCCGTCGGCGAAGATCTTGACCTTGAGGTCGTCCAGCCTGGTCATGGGGATGTGCTCCGTGCGGAATCGGAAAGGATCCAGTCCGCGGCGTCGGTCAGGTCCGCGGCGACGTGGTCGGCGGGCGGGTCGGGGCGACGCTCGCGGTAGCCCCGATCGATGAAGACGGTGCGACAGCCGGCGCGTCGGCCGGCCTCGACGTCGCGCCAGCGGTCGCCGACCATGTAGCTGGCGGCCAGGTCGATCGCGTAGGTATCGGCGGCCTCGAGCAGGAGGCCGGGGTTCGGCTTGCGGCGCGGGCAGGCGTCGCCGTCCTCGTAGCAAACGAGGATGGCGGCGATCGGCATCGCGTCGAGCAGCCGACGGTTCATCGCCTCGATCGCCTCGACGGTCTGGGTGCCGCGGGCGACATCGGGCTGGTTGGTCGCGCCGACCAGCAGGAAGCCCGCGTCGCGGAGCTTCCGCACGGCCTCGGCGACGCCCGGCAGGACCTCGAACTCCTCGAGGCTCGCGGGCGGATACGGGCGGCCGTCGCGGACGACGGCGCGGTTGAGTACGCCGTCGCGGTCGAGGAAGACCGCGCGACAGGGGGGGCGATCCTGGTTCGTCGCCCCGGGTGCCACGCTCATTTGACCGATTCCCACTTGGTCACGTGGGTCTTGACCCGCGGGTGCGAGACCAGCAGGTGCCACACCACGGCCTGGAATGCCTCGGAGTGCGGCGTGATGTGGTCGGGGTTGACCGTCGGCACGATGGCGCAGGCCGTCGCGACCTTCGCCGTGTAGCCGCCGTCCTTGCCCACAACGCCGATGACCGGCGTGCCGACCTCCCGCGCGTATTGCAGGGCCGTCACCAGGTTGGGGCTGACGTTCTTCTCCAGGCTGCCGCCCCCCACCGAGAACACGAGGATCAGGTCCTCGGGCTTCAGCCGGCTGACCCGCAGCCATTCGATGAAGATCGTCGCCCATCCCTCGTCGTTGGTCCGCGCCGTCAGCTCCGAAACGTTGTCGGTTGGCGCATAGGCCTCGATGCCGGCGATCTTGCGGAAATCGTTGACCGCGTGCGACGCGTTGGCCGCGCTGCCGCCCACGCCCAGGATGAACAGTCGGCCGCCGCGCGACCGCACTGCCTCGAGCTGCTCGGCCATCCGCTCGATGGCCCCGGAGTCGAGACCGTCGATCACCCGCCTGGCCTCTTCGAGGAACTGCGACGCATGGGACATGGGTCTGGTCTCCTCCCGGTTGGATTCCTCAGCCGAGCCCGGCCAGGTGGGCGCGGGTCTCCTCGAGCCCCGGGCCCGAGCCGATCTCGTAGAAGCGTTCGGTCACCTCGAACCCGGCGAGCTCGCCCCGGCGGAGCATCTCACGGTAGACGGACGCCAGGTCGTACGCCCCCGATTCGGGCACCACGTCCAGGGCGCGAGCGTCGAGGATGCCCAGGCCGTAGTCGATGTGCCGCATCGCCGGGGTTCGGTCCGTCTTATCATAGGCCAGGATGCGGCCGTCGCGGAACTCGACATTGCTCGTGTCCCACCGGCCCTCGTTGCGGTAGACGGTCATGAGGGCCAGCTTGCCCGCGGCCTCGTAGGCCGCCTGGACGTCGGCGTACGAGCACGACAGGTACGAGTCGCCGTAGAGGACAAAGAACACTGGACCCAATAGCGGCTGGGCCCGTCGCACGGCGCCGGCGGTCCCGCGCAGCTCGGGGCCGTCGAACGAGTACGCCACATCGAGCCCGAAGGCCGAGCCGTTGCCGACGGACTCCGCCACCCTCTCGCCCAGGTGCCCCAGGCAGAGAACGACCTGGGTTACCCCCTGACCAGCGAGCTGCCGGAGCTGGTGGTGAATGAATGGCCGCCCGGCCACCTCGAGCAGGCACTTGGGCGTCTGCTTCGTGATCACGCCTAACCGGGTCGCCAGGCCGCCAGCCAGGATCGCCACGGGGAGGCGAGCGGTCGTTCTCGCCGTCATTGAAGGACCACCTTCGTTCCTTCGAAGTCGAACCGGAACCGGATCTCCTCCAGCCCCTCGTCAGCCATCACCTGCCGGACCCGCGCGCCCTCCTGGCAGAGGAACATCAGGAAGCCGCCCCCGCCGGCGCCGATCAGCTTGCCGCCGATCGCCCCGTTGGCCCTCGCCAGGTTGTACCAGTGGTCGATCCGCTCGTTGCTCATCGACCTGGATCGCCCCTTCTTGTACTCCCAGTGGGTGTTCATCAGCTCGCCGAAACCCTGAAGGTTGCCGGCCTCCAGCGCGTCCTTGATGTCGCGCCCGAGCTGCTTGACGAAGTGCATGTTCGCGATCATCTCGGGGTCGTGCTTCTTGCTCCTGGTGTCCTGTTCCTTGAGGATCTCGCTGGCCGATCGTGTGTAGCCGGTGAAGAACAACAGCAGGTGATCTTCCATGTCGTAGAGCGTCCGCTGGCTGATCTTGAGCGGCCAGACCTCGACCCGCCCGTCGGGCAGGAAGCGGAAGCAGGTGATCCCGCCGTAGGCGGCGATGTACTGGTCCTGCTTGCCCACCGGCTCCTTGAGGATGTCGATCTCGATCTTGCACGCCTGCTCGGCCAGGTCGCTGGGGTGGACGAAGTTCTTCATCCCGACGTGGAGCGCCCTGAGCAGCGCCGTGGTGAAGCTGCCCGAGGAGCCCAGCCCGGTGCCGGCGGGCACGTCGGCCATGCTGGTGATCTCCAGCCGCAGGTCCTCCCAGCCGACGAGCTTCAGGGCCTCGCGGATCAGCGGATGCTTGAGATCCTCGATCCGCTCGGCTTCCTCCATGTGCGAGTATTTCAGGAGGATCCGCGGTACGAACCGCTGGTGCATCAGGATGTACACGTACCTGTCGATCGCCGCCGCGACGAGGAACCCGCTGTGCTCCTGGAAGTACGACGGCAGGTCGGTCCCTCCGCCGCCGAGCGAGATGCGGAGGGGGCTGCGAGTCATGATCATGGTTCCGTCCTCCTCCGGTCGTCCGCGGCGCGGCGGGCCTCCCGGTCGCGCCAGTAATTCAGAATGTCCTCGAGCGTGCGTCGGATCGGCCGCCGCGGCGACCAGCCCAGCGCGACCAGGCGCGCCGGGTCGCCGATTTTCACCATCTCCTCGATCGGCCGGATGCGGGCCGGGTCGACCCGCTCGCGGACCTCGGCCCGCGCCAGCCCCCGGTAGATGCTCATCACCTCGCGGAGGCTGTAGCCCGTGCCCGAGCAGATATTATAAACCGCGCCCGGCTGGCCGTGACGCGCCAGCGTCCAGAGCGCCTCGACGCCATCGCGGACATCCAGCAGGTCGCGGACCACGTCGAGGTTGCCGACCGGCAGGCTGTCGGTCTGTCCGTGCTCGATCGCCACCACGCCGCGAGCGAAGTCGGAGGCGGCGTCTCCCTCCTTGCGCGGCCCGATCAGGAAGAACGGGCGGCAGCGGACAACGTCCAGCCCGTGGTAGGCGTGATAGAGCCGCCCCAACTGGTCCTGAGCGAGCTTGCTGACGGCATAGGGGCTGGAGGGGACCAGGGGGTCGTCCTCGCCGATCGGTTGTCCGTCGCGGGACGGGGC
>JAKAUH010000174.1 GCA_021818605.1 Planctomycetota bacterium | reverse complement strand
GGCCGTCTTCCCGACAGCCGGCCTGCCCCCATGCGCAATCGTCTGCGCCTCGCAGACGCCGGTCAGCCCGCCAGTCATCGCCAGCAGCAGCATCAGGCCCCGGGCGACAATCAATGCGCGAGCCCCCCAGCGGCCCCGCCGGCCGGCGGACTCGACCCGCTGCCTGAACCCTCGAGCGCTCACCACGGGTTCCATCGCCGGTGGACTCTCAATGGTATCGTCTGAATGAATTCGGCCACGGCATGAAGTTGAGTGTATCACCTGACCCGTCCGGCGAAAAGCGGACGGCCGGCAAATCGCGGCCGGCCGGCGCGCTCCGACCGCCTCCTCAGGCGGAGAACAGGCGGACCCGGAACCCCAGCGCTTGCGACAGTGCGGTCATCTCGCCGAGGATGTCCCCATAGGCCACGGCCACATGATTGCTCATGTAATGTGCCATGATCGTCTCCATCGAGCAGCCGAGGTCGGCGGCCATGAACGGCCATTGCCGGGTCGTCCCGCGCCACCAGGCCTCGCGCACCTTCTCGGGCAGCTCGACCGATTCGCCGCGGCCGAGATCCATGACGAGCCGGCCGTCGCGGTCGAGCCAGCTTCGGGCCCAGGTGATCGCACCAGGCAGGCTCACGCCCGCGAACGTGCCGCCGGGGACCGGGAAATAACCGGCTGGCTGGCGATAGCTGTGCACCCCGGCGAGGGTCCTGACGTCGTGGTTGAACGCATAGGCCCCGCAGCTACCCGAGTTGAGCAAAACCCACAGGAACCGGCCATCGGTCCGGCCGCCCCAGCGAACGTCGTGGAACATCACGGCGGCGGGCAGGCCCTTCGCCCTGAGGACTCGCTTCATCAGCTCCATGGGGACCAGGTTCCCCTGGTCAGCCTCGGTGCTGGTGATGACCACCTCGCCGTCCCCCTCGGGCCTCGCGTGCGAGTTCAACAGACCCTCGGCGAAGTCGCTGGGCGGCAACAGGTTCAGCAGGCCGAGCTGATACTGCCACCCCAGGCAGTCCGCGCGAAACTCGCTCAACAGGTCGAGCACCGCCAGATACCCGCGAAGCTGCTCGCGGGTCGCGGCCGGGGTGAAGTCCTCAGCGTCCGCGTCGCCCCAGTGAAACGTCACGCCCCGCTCCTGCACGAACCGAAAGGCGTCCTCCACGCGCGAGTCGGGCACCGTGCGCACGCGGTCCACCAGCCACGCCTGGTCCACCTTGTGCTCGCTGAATCCGATCGGATAAAGCAGCCTCGGGCCAAGGTAGCCGTTGATCATGCCCATCGACGTATCGCCGAGCATGAGAGCCAGCACGCGACGCTTGCGAATGCCGTCGAGCACGACCTCGGCGGTTTTCACCGCGTCGGCGCTGACGGCGCCACTTCCCCGGATCTCGGCCGTCGAGTAATCGATCCGGCCGGTGGTGCACCACTCGTCCAGCCGATCCATGAACGCCGGGTCGGCCGTCCAGTCCGCCGCGTCGGTCCAGACCCGCGACGCCTCGCGGCCGACGCTCTCGAGCGACGCGCCCGTGTTCAACAGCGCGACCAGCCCCGGCCAGGTCCCCGAGAAGTTCGAGGCCAGAAGCAGCGGGTTGTCCTTGCCCACCACGCCGTCAACGGTGTGCGGCGCATAGGTCCAGTGCACGAAGACGCCGATCATCGGGTCGTCGATCGGGCCGAGCTTCGTGATCGACTCATCAGGTCGGGTGAGATAGCCCTCCACCACGTACGGTGTCCGGCCCAGCTTCCTGAGCGCGGCGGTGAGCTGCTCGGTCGTGGCTCGCGACTGCGCGAGTGCCCACTCGTTCGGCCTCGCCCGGTAATCCCCCGGCCAGAAGATCGCGACTCGCTTCATCGACGCACCCCATGCAGAGATCCCACCGCCACCGCCACCCACCGAGTGTAAACCGCCGCAATCCAGCCCGCCATCGGCTGGCGACTGACGCCAGGTGATCGCCGCGGCCTCGCGACGACCTTACGCCTTCGCCTCGCGCTTCCGCGCCACGCGGCGCGCGAAGCGTTCCACATCAATGACCCGCCGCCGGTGAATCCCCCGCGCGATCGGCTCGACCTCGTCGTGCGCCTCGACCTGAAACGTCACAACCGGCCCGTTCGTGTGGAGCACCCGCGCCCGGCACGTCACCTTCGCACCCTCGACGGCCGGCGCCAGATGCTCGACCTCGACATACGTTCCGACGCTGCGCTCGTGCTCCTCGAGACAGCCGGCGATCGCGTCGCGCGCGGCATACTCGAGATGCGCCACCAGCCAGGGCGTCGCCAGCACGGCCGGCATCAGCGCATCCGCGAAGCTGATCCGGTTCGACGGCCCCACCTCAATCACCTGCTCGCCCGACATCCCCGTTCGCGGCACGCTCTTCATCCGTCGCCTCGCCCCCAGTTCCGTCCCCGTAACGCCCCCATTCCCCGCATCACTGATCCTTCAAACCGACCGGGCAGCATCCTTGACCCTCCGCCCACCCAAACCGATAATGATTCTCGGTTAGCCTGGGCACCGCACGGATTGCCCGGGCCGGGTGCGGGCCGCTGGACCCGGCCCTGGGTGCGCGGCGCGGCCCCGACGGAATGCGAAGGCCAACCTGGCCGATCCGACCCGGCGGTGCTTCAGCGAATCGAATACGGAATCATCATGGCCGAGGAAATCCTCGCGGGCAAGCTTCGGGACGTCCTCCGTGGGCATCCCGGCCGCCGTCCGGGCGACGATCGCGCCCTTTGCAGCCAGGCATCCGGTCATGCGAGGTCGGCGGCGGGATCGGGATTGATCGGAGCGGTAGTCCGACGCGAGACGACGGTGGACGGCTGAGGGAGTCCGTCGGCTGGAGGTTAT
>JAKAUH010000196.1 GCA_021818605.1 Planctomycetota bacterium | reverse complement strand
CCGGCCTCGAGCAGGGCGCGGCAGAGGTGCCAGGCGATGATCGGCGCCTGCTCGGCCGGCTTGACGAGCGCCGCGTTCCCGGCCGCCAGCGCGGCGACGGTCATCCCGGTCGGGATCGCCAGCGGGAAGTTCCACGGCGGGATGATCACGGCCACGCCGCGCGGGAGGTGTTCGGTGAAATTGGTCTCGCCCGGCACGTCCCGGTGCCTCGGCTCGGAGATCCGGACGATCTCGCGGGCGTAGAACTCGCAGAAGTCGATCGCCTCGGCGATATCGCCGTCAGCCTCGGCCCAGGGCTTGCCGCATTCGTAAACTTCCCACACGGCCAGTTCGAACCGCCGCGAGCGGAGGATCTCTGCGGTGCGCAGGAGGACCGCGGCGCGCTCGCGGGCCGGCAATGCGCCCCAGGCCGGCTGGGCCGCCTGGGCGGCGGAGATGGCGCGGTCGGCGTGTTTGGCCTGCGCCATCGCCGTATAGCCGACATCCCGCGCGCTGCGGCCCGGGTCCGTCGAGCTACGCCTCGGGTCCGAGTGGACGTCCCGGCCGTCGATGATGAGCAGGTAGTCGCGGCCGAGCTGCCGCCCGACGTCCTCGATCGCCCGCCGCATCGCCTCACGGTTCTCGGCGCGGGCGAAATCCGTCGGCGGCTCGTTGCGAAAAGGCGGCAGCTCGGCCGGGTGGCTCGTCGTCATCGCCCTGGGAGCACGGGTCCGGGTCAGCATCGCACCGTTCTCCTCGGGGTCGCGCAGCAGCTCGTCGACGCGGCCCCGCGCAACCGAGCTCAGCTTGAGGAACGATTCGTTGGAGGTGTTCTCGAGCAGCCGGCGCACCAGGTAGGCCATGCCCGGCAGGATCGCGCCATAGGGGGTATAAACCCGCACGCGATGGCCGCGGTCGACGAGCGCCCCCTGGATCGCCTCGCCCATGCCGTACAGCGTCTGAAGCTCGTAGGCGGATTTCGGCAGGCCCATCGCCTCGGCCGTCGCGATCGCGTGCGCCAGGCTGCGGATGTTGTGACTGCCGAGCGCCGGCCGCAATCGGTCGTGATTCTCGATCAGAAACCGTGAGCATCGCTCGAACGACGCGTCACTCTGCCATTTTTCGAGATAGACCGGCTCGGGCCACCCGAGTCGCCGGGCGCTCAGGACCTCGTAATCCCAGTACGCCCCCTTCACCAGCCGGATCGTGATCGGCGCCCCGCGCGACGCGACGACCCAGTCGCGAAGCATCCGCAGGTCGGCCTCGGCCTCCGGGTGATATGCCTGCACCACGATGCCGACGTCCGGCCAGTCGCGGAATTCGGGCTCGGCGAGGACGCGGCAAAACAGCTCGTAGGTCAGGGCACGATAGGTGTATTGCTCCATGTCGACGTGGACGTACGCGCCCCGGTCGCGGGCCGCGCGCAGGATCGGCCGCAGGCGTTCGGAGGCGTGCACGATCGAGGCCTCGGCGTGGATCGGCTCGAAGTGCGCGGTGAGGCTCGACAGCTTGAGCGACAGATTCACCCGCGGGATCGGCCCATGCTGGTCGCGGTCGATGATCGGGATCTCGAGCGCCCGCGCGAGCGGCCCGGTCAGTTCGTCGATCATGTGCAGGCAGGTCTGCTGATACCAGTCGGCCTCGGCCTCGCTGATGATCGCCTCACCCAGCAGGTCGGCAGTGAACGCCAGCTTCCGCCGCCGTAGTGCGAGGACGGTCTGGAGCGCCTCGTCCGGAGTGGCGCCGGCGATGAACTTGCGGGCCATGACGCCGGCCGCGACCTGGGCCGACTCGGCCAGCCACTCGGTCCGCGTGGTGCCCTCGGGCGCGAGCTCGAGTGCCAGCCGGAGCCACCAGGGGACGAGGTCGCCGGCCTCGTGGAGGTATTCGGCCAGGTGGCGGCGGATCGACCCCGGGTCCTTCAGTGCGGGTAGGGCGTCGATGAACCGGAAGAGCTGGACGCGGACCGAGGGCTTGTCGAGCGTCATGGCCATGAACCGGTCGTCCCACCACGACCGATGCCAGGGCCGCCGCTCGCGGCCGATCCGGTCAAACAGCTCGCGGCCGATCTCGACCGTGCGGCATTCCGATCCTTCGGGCCGGCGGCTGCCGTCGCCTCTTGCCGGTGCCGGCGCTATTGCCGGGCCGGCTCGTTCCCCGGTCGGGACCCCGTCGGATGCCGGGTCGGTCGCGGTCCCGGAAGCGGTCGCCATCGCCGTTGTTCCCTCGAAGTGAAGACGGGCCCCCACGGAGCCGCTGCCCTCTATTCTATCCCCCCGAACGGCGGCGGGTCATCTGCGGCGATCACAGGCGTTCGAGAGCCGCCTCGACGGTGAACGTCGGCTCGTCGGCCCGTGATTCGAGCAGCCGCCCGAAATCTGGGTTTTCCGCCAGTAAGAGGTCGATCAGGTCGTCGTCATCCAGCGGAGCCAACTGGAAGGTCGGGACGCCATTGACCGTGAGGATGATGGGCTCGTCCTGGCAGAGCCGGTCGTAATGACTGAGGTTGGCCTCTGCCTCACGGAGTGGGATCACTTTCATGATCGCCGTAAACCCCTATCCCTGGACAAGTAGGCGATCGGCACGCTTTTCACCGACGAGGACAGTGACGACTTCGCGGGAGTCTTCATCCAGGTTAGAGCGCCGAACGTTTGCGTGGCTTACTGATCGGGCATCGTGCCCCCGACCGGTTCGGTCCGATCCGGTTTGCTATAGCAGGCGGCTCCGTCCGCCGATCCCGTCCGCGCCGATCGGGGCCTGCGGGGTCGGGGGACAGAGCCCCCTCCTACACAGAACCGGTCCAGGACAGCGGGCCGATTCCCGATCGGTGGGCCGGGCCGGTAGGTCAGCTTCTCTCG
>JAKAUH010001036.1:3698-14639 GCA_021818605.1 Planctomycetota bacterium | reverse complement strand
GACGTCCTCCTTGCGGTCAAAAGCCGGCGGCTCATCCGCACGAACAGTGCCGGCGCCCACGGCCGACCCGATGCCCGCAACCGTCGCGACGAGGAGGAAAACCCGACCGAGCTTTCGACACATGGCGTCCGCTCCGCTAAAACAGGGACTGACTGGACCCGCTCGCTGTCACCACCCCATCCGGATCGTCGAACCGAACCGAGCCTAAGGAGAACCTTACCATGATGACGACCCGCCCGCCGCGAGGGAACGCCCCGGTCTCGCCCGCTGTCCACCGTCGGGATGCGATGCGGGCGACCCTCGCCGCCGCGGTTGCCACCGGTGCCCCGGCCGCGCCGCCGCCCGCGCCGGCCGACGATCGCCGCGCCTCGCCAAAATCGTACCGGATGAAGAAGTCGATCAACCTCTGGGCGTTTCCCTATCCCGCCCGGATGACCCTGCGCGAGTGCCTCCAGCTCGCCCGGGACGCCGGATTCGACGGCATCGAGCTGAACTACGACCTCGAGAACGACCTCTCGCCAAAAACCTCGCCGGCCCAGTACCGGGCGATCCGCAAGATGGCCGAGGATGTCGGTATCGCCATCAGCGGGCTCTGCTCGTTTTTGTACTGGCCCTACTCGCTGACTGACAGCGACCCCGCCCGACGATCGCGGGGCCTCGAGCTGGCCCGCTTGATGATCGACGCCGCACACGAACTGGGCACCGAGAACCTGCTGACGATCGCCGGCTCGACGTACATCCCCTGGCTCCCCGAGCGCCCGCCCGTGCCGATCGACGTCTGCGACCGCCGCGCCCGCGAGGCGATCGGCAGCCTGCTCCCCCTGGCCGAGAAGCGAAACGTCTCGCTCAACGTTGAGACCATCTGGTTCAACGGGTATCTGACGACGCCCGCCGAGATGAACGCCTTCGTCGACAGCTTCGCCAGCAAGCACCTCGCCGTCCACTTCGACACCGGCAACGTCATGCTCTTCCAGTTCCCCGAGCACTGGATCCCGCTCCTCGGCCGCCGAATCCGCAACGTCCATTTCAAGGAGTTCGACAAGAAGGGCTCGGATCACAGCCTGAACGCCTTCCGCACGCTGCTCGACGGCAGCACGAACTGGCCGGCCGTCATGGACGCGCTCGAATCGACCGGATATGACGGCTTCGTGACGTTCGAGTATTTCCATCCGTTCCCGCATTACCCCGAAGCTCTGGTCGCCCAAACATCCGACGCGCTCGACCGCATCCTGGGGCGCAGGCCGACGCGGAGATAGGTCGGGCGTCCCTGGGCGCTCGCTTCCCTCGGGCACGCCCAGAGATCCGCCCGGCGCGGGAGGTGGCCTGGGCTTGTCGAGACGGTTAGGATGATGGGGGGGCGGGCGAGGATCGTCGTCCTCGAAGCGTGCATTTCCGTCCATTGAACGCCGGGGGAGATCGTCATGGGACGTCATCACAGCCGCCGCGAATTCCTGGGGATGGCCGGAGCCTCGGTCCTGACAACGCTGGTGAGTCCATCGTCGCGTGCTGCGGCGGCGGCTCCCGCCGCCAATCCGACCGCGCCCGTCAGCATCGCCCGGTGTAAAGCGTACCGCCGCGAGGCGATCGCCGCGACACTGTCGACAATGATGGACCAGCTCGGCGGCCTGGCGCCCCTGGTCGGCGGCAAGACGGTCGCCGTGAAGGTCAACATGACCGGCAACCCGCGCGGCAAGGCGCTCGGCCTGCCCGCCTCGCGGACGTACCAGATCCATCCGGATGTCGTGCTGGCGCTCGCCGACCTGCTCGACCGCGCCGGAGCTCGGCGGATCCGGTTCGTCGAGGGGACCTATCAGGACGGCCCGTTCGAGCAATACCTCCACGGGGGCGGCTGGGACCTCGACGCCCTGGCGGCGCACAAGGCGAAGGTCGAGTACGAGGACACCCGGAACCTCGGCAGCGGCAAGACGTACCACGAGGTCAAGGTCCCCTGGGGCGGCTGCCTGTTCCCGGCGTATCACCTGAACCACTCGTACGTCGACTGCGACGTGTACCTCTCGCTGGCCAAGCTGAAGAACCACGCGACGGCGGGCGTCACGCTGGGGATCAAGAACAACTTCGGCGTCACGCCGACGTCGCTTTACGCCCACCGCGAGCCGAACGAGCACCCCACCTCGGCGCGGCTGGCGACCTTTCACACCGGGCTCGAGCGGCCGGCCGACGGACTGCCGCAGGAGCTCGATCCGAAGTCGCCGCGGCGGCCGACCTATCGCGTGCCCCGGCACACGGTCGACTCGATCGGCATCCGCCCGATCGACCTGACGATCATCGACGGCATCGAGACCATCTCCGGCGGCGAGGGCCCGTGGGTTGGTAAGGACGTCGCGCTCCAGGCCCCCGGCCTGCTGATCGCCGGTCGGAACGCCGTGTGCACCGACTCGATCGCCACGGCCGTGATGGGCTACGACCCGATGGCCGCGGCGGCCACCGGCCCGTTCCCCGGCGACAACCACCTGGCGATGGCCGCCGCGCTCGGCCTGGGCACGAACAACCCGCGGAAGATCGAGGTTCTTGGGCTCTCGCTCGACCAGGCCCGCCATCCCTTCCGCTGGGAGCCGAGCCAGCGCAACGGGTGAGAAGCAGTCCCGGAAAGGCGGTTGGACGGCGTAGGGTGGGCATCGCACACCGGTCGAGGCCTCGAACTTCATGCGCCGAAGCGGAGGGTCGCCTCCGCCTCGGCCGAGCCCACGCCGGGGAACGCGACCAGCGGGATTCCGCCGCAGGCGGTGCACTCGCCACCGGGCAGGAGAAACTGCTCGTGGCAGCGCGGGCAGTAGCACAGCGCCCCCTCGTCGGGCGCCGGTGCGCCCAGCAGGGCATCAACCGACTCGCCCTCACGCTCGAGGAACCGCACATAATGGCCGAGCAAGCCCGCGCGGTGGCGGGCCTCGGTCGCGATACGCTCGGACTCGGTCTCCGAATCAGAATCCGAGCCGCCCTCGGGGCAGACGGGCCGGGCGGGATACGTCAGGTCGCGGAGCACCCGACCGGCCAGCCGCGCGAAGGACTCGCGGTCGCACACCACCCGGGCGACCGCCAGGACGTCATACCCCGCGACGAGGTTGCGAGCCAGACCATCGCACGCCCGCACGGCCGCCGGCGGCACGAGCAGCAGCATCGCCAGCCCGTTCGCCCGGTCGCCCCGATCCTCGGGATAGAGCACCCGGTGGGCCCGCCAGTACAGCACGGCGATCAGCATCACGCAGAGCACCAGGCCCGCCAGCAGCGGCTTCCAGTACCCGGCGAGCAGGTCGCGCAAAACGATCCACGGCAGCGCCAGGAACAGCAGCAGGAACAGGCCGGTGCAAACCAGCCGGATGTTCGACGAGATCTGGTCGTACTGCGCCAGCCGGGCCTCGACCGCGGCCGTGTCGAGCGAGCTCTCGATGTCGGCCTCGATGGCCCCGGCTCGCTTCGCCTTCGGCAGGCCGGCGATCCGATCGAGGGAACTCGCCAGTTTCCGGGCCTGGGCGTGCGAGTCAGCCCGGACGAACGGCCCGCCATTGACCAGCACGTCCTTGCCGTCGACCTTGACCGACTTCACCTCGTCGAGGGCCACGATCCGCCCGCCGTGGTCCGGCCGGCCGCCGAACAGCGCCGACGCCGACGTGTAGGCGTACGCGTACTCTGCGTTGAGCGAGATCGGCCGATCCGGACAGACCACGGTCATCCCGAAGGGCGGCAGCGGGTTGCGCCAGACAACCCCGCCGCGATCGGTTCCCAGCAGCGTCGAGGCGTGCGCGATCCGGTACTTCCCCGCGAGGAACGCGTCGCGGAACACCACCGCGCACCGCGACGCCCAGAACGCGCAGTCGCTCAGATAAATGACCGCGATCACCAGAAGGAGCTGCTCGTGATCCGACATCGATGTTCCTGGAGGATCGCGGAGAACTTATGACGCGGCGAGGCAAGGCGTGCGCGGGCGAGTGCGAGTGCCCGGATCGCGATCCAGGCGGGCCGAACACCGCCCAACTCGCCTCGCCCCGCCCGCCGCACGTTATTGCTCCGCCGAGGACGACCGGCCGAAGATGTTCTTGAACACCTTGCCGGCGGCGGCGAACAGAGCGACGATTCCCAGCAAAATCGGCTTGAGGAACTTGGTGAAGAGGCCGGTCTTGAGCGCCACGGCGACGCCGCCGCCGGTGATGAGGCCGATCAGCCCATATTCGGCGATCTTGTCGCCGGCACGCATTTCGGCGTAGCTCTCGCCCTTCTGGAATGAGATCCCCTGGACCAGCTTTTCATAGGTGGGGACGACCGCCTGAAGCTTCTCGGGATCCACCACCAGGTTCGCGGAGAGCACGCCCTTACGGCCGAGGATTCGCGTGTTGTAGTTGACCGAATAGCTCGGCTTGCCCTCCTCGATGCTGGAGCCCCGAATGGCCCACACCAGGTTGTGCGACGACGGATTGTAGAACGGTTGCCGCTCCCAGCCCACGACGCTGAGGGTCGCCCAGCCGCGCCGCTGACGCTCCTGGTTGGCGGCCTCGGTCCCCTTGCGGATCGAGTCCAGAATCGTGGAGATCGTCTCGGAAGTCAGGTCCTTCTGATCGCCGTCCTTCACGTAGCCGATCGGGTCGAAATCGAAGATGATGAACCAGAATCCATCGGAGGCCGACTTGCCCCGCATCTCGGGCATCAGGATGCCGAGTTCCTTGCCGTCCACGGGGTTCTGGAGCAATTCCTGGAACTTGCGGGTCCCGTCGGCCCCGGTGAACTGAAAGCCCTCGGGCACGTCGATCTGGGCCACGGTCCCCAGGTCGCCCCTGGCCGGCCCGTGCACGAAGTTGATCGGCGGCGGACCGGCCGGATCCCTGGGGGCCTGGGCCATCGCCAGGGAGAATTCCAGCCAGCCGGACAGTCCCATCAGCATCAGCCCGGCCGCGACAACGCGGACCGAGAAAGGACGACGACGCTCGGCATCCATCGAGAGTCTCCTCGCGAGAAAGAGGTTGAAAGCGGTCCGTCCCAAATCGTGGCAGCTAACTATGACGCGCGTCATCGGCGCGCCGTGTAGTATGCGCGAGGGGACGCATGCGTGCCAAGAGAAATCGTCAGGAATACCGCGGCAAGTTGAGCGAAAACGTCATCAACCCGGTGATCGCGTTGCCCCAACTCGTCCCGCCCGCCGTCTGTGTCATGGAATTGCCGGCCCGCCCGAAGTTATGATGTCCCGGGATTCAAGCCGTCGTGACGCGGGTTCACGGGCGGGCGCACCAGGCGAGACCCCGCTCAACCACCCACCCGCGTCGGGCCGGACCGCGCGTGGCTGGCGATCGCGTGGTCACACCGAGCCGCCGGCCTCGCTTCAACAACCCGACCGCCTGGCACAAACCGAGATGGGGCCATATCCGATGCCGCATAACCTTGTGTTAACTCTGACAGGCCCCGATCGGATCGGCATCGTCGAGCACGTGACCAGGGTCTTGCTCGGACGCGGCGGCAACGTGGAGACCAGCCGGATGGCCCGGCTCGGCGGCGAGTTCGCCATCCTGATGCTCGTCTCGCTCCCGGCCGGCCAGGTCGACGCGCTCGAGAGCGACCTGGGAGGACTGATCGCCCAGGGTTACAAGGTGACCACCTCGGCCGCCCATCCAGCCGAGGCCCGGCCCGGCTGGGTGCCGTTCCGCATCGAGGTCGAGGGTGCCGACCACGAGGGCATCATCCAGGAGGTCGCGCGTTATCTCGCCGGTCGCGGCATCCACATCGAGACGGTCGACTCCGAGACCACCGCGGCACCGGTGAGTGGCTCGCCGCTGTTCACCATGACGGCCGAGATCGCCGTCCCCCCCGACCTGGCCGCCCAGGGCTGGCAATCGGGCCTCGACGAGATCAGCAACCGGATGAACCTGGAGATCCGGGTGTCGGAGATCACGGATTGAAAGGGTGTGAGCTGCCCCACAGTCGGGTCGAACGATGCTCCAAGGCTCACGCGATGAGGGGCCGCCGAGAGCAATTGCGATGATTGACATCGCACCGACCACGATAATCGATGGTTGCTTTCGGGCGCGAAGCAGGTACCGGTGGCCTCTTCTCTCTTCCCCCGGGTCCGGTGATGGGGTCCTGACTCCAAATGGCACGTCCCCAGGGAAGATGGGCAAAAATCTGGGCAGAATCCGCGTCTCCCAAATCACCCAGATTCTCGCCTGAAAGCTACAGAACGTGCTGTTCTTGCCTGACCCCTTTCCGGGCTCCGGACGACGGCGAGGGCGTTGGGCTTGTCGTGGGGGTACTTGAGGAGGTGGGGTTAGGCATGTGTGGCGGAGAGCATCGGCGCGATTCGCTGGGTCCTGGCGAGTAGTACCGATACGACTCGAGCTGGAGTTCCAAGGCCGCACTGCCGACCACCGGCAGGTACAGGAAAGATGCGATCTTCCAGCAAGTTGCGTTGAATCGGGGCGACAGGATTTGAACCTGCGACCTCACGGACCCGAACCGTGCGCTCTAGCCAGGCTGAGCTACGCCCCGTCGTCGGCTGACCTAAACGATCTTAGCGATCCCGGCGGTCCTGTCAATCGCATCATCACGATCGTGCGGCGTTCGGCGGAGAATCGGTGGTCGTCATCGCGGCAGGCCGGATGACGGTGCGGCGGTGACCGGGTGCGCCAGAGCGAGGCGGGTGGAGTTCGAGCGGGGTTCGGATCTCGGCCATGAACGCATGCCAGTCCCGCTCGACGCCCCCGATGTCCTCGCCGAACGCACGGCGAAAGACCGCGACTGTTCGCTCACCGCGAGCCTCCTGACCCGAGGGAAGGCCCATCTCGCCGGTCTCATCGGGGTTGCGCAGCAGGTCCAGAAACGTCACGAACTCCGCGGGATGCCGCATGCGAAGGTAGTACACCAGGGCCCAGGCCTGCGCGTAGAGAGTGCGCTGATAACCGTGTCCGAAGCCCGCGTCCCTCAGCAACTTCTCGAGCCGTGGCGAGGGGCGGGAAGTCCGCCAGTCAGGCAGGCGGAGATCGTTGGCCCGGCTGATCCCCGCCCATCGGCCGCCTCGCACCACCTCGAACTGGGCTGCCAGTCCCTCGTGCAGCCAGAAGGGGAAGGCATCATGCCGGCTGGCCAGTCCACTATCGGCCGCCAGTTGATGGACCATCTCGTGAGCCGCAAGTCCGAGGTCGAAAGCCCGCCATTCGAGATCCAGGAGCAACGTACGGTAGGCCGTCTCACGCTCGAGTCGCCCGAGCCAGATCCGCCCTTCGGAGCGACCGACCATTCGAGCCGGCTCGCTGCCCAGCTTCAATCGGAGACGACCCTTCGCCGACAGCTCATCGAGCCCGGCCGCGACTTCGCGCAGCTCGATCCGTCGGGCCGACAGCATCGCCCGCGCGGCCCGCTGCCGGTCTCCGCTCCTCGCATCCCAGGCGACCACCGCCTCCCAGGTCGGATGAAAGTAACCGCCGGTTGTCGCGAAGGCATCGGCGCCCTGGCGATGCAGGAAAGCCAGGTAATCCCGCCGCTCCGCGAACCAGGCTGAGACGAGACGGTGCCGAGGCACACGCAACTCGAATCCTTCGGCGGCGAAGAGCAGGTGAAAGCCCATGACGACCCGCTCTAACATCTCCAGGCGCTCCTGGGCCTCGGCGTCATCATGCTGGTGGAGGAGCAGGACGTGCGGCCCGCGCGCGACCTTCATCTCGACCCCGAGAGCCGATTGGAAGGCCGCACATTCCGGGTCGGGGCAAGGCTGCTCCAGCTTGTCGAGCATCGCGACCATTCGCGCCGTCGGTGCGTGGCTGGAATCGATCGCTCGCAGGCCCCGCAACTCGCCAGCCGCCTCGATCGTCAGTCCGTTCTCGATGGCCCACCAGACCGCTCCATGCCGCGCGGCCATCCCAGAAGCCTGAGCCGCCCGCAACCGCGACTCCCACTCCTGGGCCGGACAGGAACCCCGAACTCGCCTGATGATGTCCTCCGGATGCAGCTCCAGCCGGCCTTCCGGCAGATCGAGCATCATCCGGCCGTCCTCCTCGACGACCTCAACCTGGGCCTGACCACCGCCCCGAAAATAGATCAGGTCCGATCGACCCACCCGCGCGATCAGGAATAGCGCGGAGCCGGCCACCAGGCAGGCTGGCCAAGATCGTTTCCTCACCCACCAAGCGTCCATGCTTGCTGCCTCCGGATCGTCGAACGGTCGCCCGGACTTCTCATGGCGGGGCGATGTTAGTCATCCCGCGCTGGCCTGGCAACGCGAGACGTTCCCGGCCCACCAACATCAGCGGCAGCAAGGAGGCTGGAACATTGCCTGGCGGATCTCGAGTGTAAGGAATGCTGAAGATGCGGGGATTATCCCCCTGAGAGTGTCGTCAGAATCCACCGGCCTACGACGGTTTAGATCGGATGGCGCCGAGCCGCACCAGGGACGAATCGCACGAGACGATCTGCCAACAGGGGGGAGGATGGGATGCTGGTCTTGAGTCGCAAGGCGTTGCAGCAAATAAGGATTGGCGAAGATATTCGATTGACGATCGTGAAGGTGGACCGCAACCAGGTCCGGATCGGCATCGAGGCCCCCGCGGGTATCCCGATTCTCCGGGAGGAGCTTGTCGGCAAGGACAGAGCGACCGAGCCGGACGTGGTTGCGACCGGACATCAAGGCAAACCGCCTTCGAATCCCCAGGGAATCGGACCGCGGTGATGACTCTTGTGGTCGATCGCGTCCTGTCGGATCAGAAAACGGCCTGCGCCGCCGCACCAGCTTCCTCGGAAAAATCATCTCCGGTGCTGTAACGGCTGGCGGCGACGGGGCCGACAGCGAGCGAGTTGAGACTGTAGTTGATCTGTGAGAGCAGGCCCTTGAGCGCATCGGGAGGTCCTTCGAAGACCAGGGCGACCTGCGCCGGCCCCCCTTTCGCCCCATGGAAATAAACCTCGACCTTCTTGCCGTTGGCTTCGAAGGAAGCAGATCGGTACTGAACCGGCTTTCGACCGTGGGCGTCGGGATTCGCGGGCTTGAGCTGGGCCGCGTCCAGTTCCGTACTGTATGCGCTCTTGACCAGGTCAACGACGTCCGTGATGAAATCGCCTCGAGCCGCGGTGGGCGCGGGGTTGGCTCCCTTCTTGGTCGCCGGCTTCGGGGCATTGCTCCGCGCCAGGATGTGAAGAGTTGCCTGGCTGGACGTGTCAATAAAGCTCTCGGCAGCATCGAATTTGCCTTGCTCGATCGGGGCCATGGTGAAGGTCTGGGCGCGCTTGAGGCCCTTGGGCGCGCGAATATAGATCTTGGCGGCGACGAGTTTGGAGCTCTTGTCGGCTTCCTCGGTATTCTTGTTGAGGTCTCTGAGGTACTTCAGCTTCTCGACCGTATCGCTGATGCGTAGGTCGTAGGCCTGGAAGCAGCCGGCCGAGAAGGCCATGCTCGCGCCGACCAGGATGACCAGGGCCTTCTTCATCGTGCACCTCGGGTCGATGACGTTCATTCTTGTCGATCGGCGCGGATTTCTCGTCGCCGGCCTCGTTGGATTTCGGTCCATGGTCAGTGGGGAAGGCCCGTCTGTCAAGGATCCCGGGAATCCGCCGCGCGGAGGTACGACAGTGAGCAGGCCGAAGGATGAGCCGACCCACATCCTGTCCGCACCGTCACTCGCAGTCGCGGCGCAGAGCCCGTCACCGGTGGTCCGGACGGCTGGAGTCGTCCAGATCATCGCGCTGGTCAAGCCGTTCCGGGCGCAGGCGGTGCTGGACGCCCTTGCCTCGGTGGGCATCCTCGGAGGGACGGTGCGCGAGGCGATGGGTTACGGGCGACAGAAAAACCGGCTCCATCAGTACCTGGGGAGCGAGTATAACACCTCATTCGTGCCCAAGGTCGAGCTCTGCGTCTTCGTGGAGGAGGCCACCGTCCCGGCGGCGCTGAAGGCCATCGTGGGCCAGGCGCGGACCGGGCGGATCGGCGACGGCAAGATCCTGGTGCTTCCGTGTTCGGCCGACTTCCTGAGCTGGTGAATCCCCGGCCAGCCGCGACGGTCGGGCTCAATGGGGCGTGTTGATCCACAGGACCCGGCGGAATCGCACAGGCTGCTGCTGATCCTCCAGATCGATGAGGATCTGCGGAGGGTTGGCCTCGGGGTTCTCAGCGCGGAGCAGGGCGTACGGTCGGCAGTTCTGAAACCAACGGACCATGACCTGTCCTTCATGCCAGACGACCACGAGTTTGTTATGGAGCTGCTCGGGGCTCTCCTCGTGCGCGGAGTAGGCGACGGACGCACCGTCCGCCACGACGGGCGTCATGGCATCGCCGACCACGTCGATGCAACGCCCGTCCCGACGCGCGGCGCGCCATTCCGACCGTGCATCCGGGGTCAGGCCGGCCCCATGATCGGCATGGGAATCGATGCCATTATCGGTCGGGCCTTCCTCGCGCAGCCCGGCCACGGGCATCGAGCCGACAGCCGCCGGTTCCTGCGTGCCGGGAGGACGGGTGAGTGCCTCGTCCGCCGAGGGACGTCGATCGGGAGTCGGATTCTGTTCTTCCAGCAGGTGCAGCGCCTCGCGAAGCAATGCCCCCACCGTCGCCGCCGGAGTCGATCCCGTCTCGCGGCGCTCCGGTGTTCCCTGCCGGAATTTCGCGCCCTGACCGTGCAATAGCCAGGACGGCTCGATCGAGGTCAGCTCGATGATTCTGAGGATGACCTCGGCCGGGACAGTGACCCCAGCCTCGTAGTTGTACCACGTGCGAACCGGTATTCCCAACCGCCGCGCCATCTCGGGGCCGCCGCGCTCGCCGTACATCTCCGCACGCAGGCTCGCCAGCCGCTCGGCCAGGGCTAGCTTCGCACGCACCGACTCGGGTAGGGTCTTTCGACGCGCCATGACAATAGTCCAGAGAGGGAAAAAAACGTGACTTCGCGCCCACAGTCGACAAGGTCGCGACGAGCGATCGCTACCAAAGCTATTTAAGGCGTTTTGAGCAGAAAATCAACG
>JAKAUH010001036.1:0-3688 GCA_021818605.1 Planctomycetota bacterium | reverse complement strand
ACCCCAAAAAAATTTGGTTTCTTCCAGAATAGCACCAGGATGATGATCTGCGTAAACACTCAAATCGTTTGTGGAGCATGACTTCCAGAGAGCAGCGCAACCACCCCGCCGAGGTCGCCCAACGGGGTGAAATCGGCCTGGACGAGCGAGCCGACGGCGAGCGCGGTTGGAGGAAAGGTCACGAGAAGCCTGTCGATTGATCGGAATCTCCCAGGGATCACCAGTCGGCGGAGGTGCCGAATTCTGACAGCCCGGGGTCGGAAGGGATGTCGTGGGGCATGATGCCGATCGATCCCCTGGTACGCCGCCGCGCCGCGGAAAGAGGCGAACTCATTCGTCGTCGAGGTTGAGATCCATGAGGAACTGTGCGACGGCCTCGTCCTCGACCTTGGCCGCGGCGGGCTTGGCCGCGGCGGGCTTCGTCGCGGGGGCTTCGGGGGCCGGAGCGTGCCTGGGAGCCGTTGCGGCGGCCTCCTCATCAGCCAGGGGGATGGTGGGGGCTGCCGCCGCGGGCTCGCCCTCGTCGAACTCGATCTCGAACTCGTCATCCTCCGCGGCGACCGCCTCGACGACAGCCGTATCACCCGGTTTGGCGGATGGTGTATGAGTGGCGGCCACGGGCTGCCCGAGCGTGGCAACGCGGAGGGTGACGGCGCCGACGGTCAATTCGTCTCCAACCTTCAGAAGTTGCTGCCCCATCACGCGCTTTCCGTTGACAAACGTGCCGTTCGAGCTGCCCAGGTCCCGGACCATGAGCGCCCCGTCGGAGTCGAACAGCTCGCAGTGCCGGCGGCTCACCTGCGAGGACTTGATGCGGATGATGCAATCGTCGTGGCGACCGACGCTCGTGACACCCTCGACCAGCCGGAGCGTCGTCGTCGCGCTGCGGCCGCGGACCACCTGGAGTACGTAGTTCATCGTGACTATATCCCGCTCGAATGCGCTCGATCCGACTATCGGGTGAAAACTGACGAGGTGCGCTAGTATTCAGATTAGCCTCTGCCGGGCCTCGACGCAAATGATTCGGCTGGAACACCCAATCGCGCACGTACTCAGTGATCCGAGCAGCACAGGACGCCGATCGCACGCTGGCGGGATCCGCTGGAGAGGACACGGCGACCCGGCAAGCGAGGGTTTTCATGAAGATCGCTTGCAATCCAGGGTCGTCGCTCTATACTGAAGGGGGTTCTGGAAGTCGATTGGTCATCCGGTCGATGGGGCGGCCTCACCAAGCCGCAAGACGAGGACCGGTCGATCGATGCGGGAGTAGCTCAGGGGTAGAGCACCACGTTGCCAACGTGGGTGTCGAGGGTTCAAATCCCTTCTCCCGCTCTGGAATGATGCCATCTCGGGTTGGAGGCTTTCGCTCGAGCGCGTTGGTTGCGTGGTGGCGGCCATAAAGCCATCCCAACCTGGTGTCTCGCCGAGGGGAAGTCTTTTAGATGAGCACCGAGGAGCAGGAACGCGAGGGCGGCGACACGCTCACAATGGGCAACGAGCCCGTCGTGGAAGCGAAGCGCAAGATCGAGATGCAGGTCGACATCAGCGATGCCGGCCCGTGCAAGAAGCACGTGAAGATCTCCATCCCTCGCTCGGAAATCGAGCGGCAATTCACCGAGTCGCTCAACGAGTTCGGCAAGGACGCGGCCGTGCCCGGGTTTCGGCCGGGACGGGCTCCGCGTCAACTCGTCATCAGGCGATACAAGAAGCAGGTGGCCGAGCAGGTGAAGTCCGCCCTGCTGATGACCTCTCTGGGGCAGCTTGATGAGGACTACGCTCTCGAGCCGATCGCCCAGCCCAAGCTGGATCTCGCCGCCATCGAGCTACCGGACGACGGGCCGATGAACTACGAGATGGACATCGAGGTCCGGCCCGAGTTCACGCTTCCGGACTACAAGGGCCTCGCGCTGAAGCGACCGGTTCGCCCCATCACCGAGGCGGACGTCGACCAGTTCCTCACCGAGCAGCTCGAGCGTCACAGCCAGCTCGTGCCCAAGATCGACCAGCCGGCCGCCCTGGGCGATCAGCTCACGGTGGACCTGATCTTCTACCGCCCGGACGGCAGCGTGCTCAGCGAGGTGAAGGAGCAGCAGCTCCGCTTGCAGCCGGAGCTTCGCTACAGCGACGGGGCCATCCCCACCTTCGGCGAGGCCCTGACGGGTGCCCGGCCTGGCGAGACGCGCCGGACCGAGGCCAGGATGGGGACCTCGGTGCAGGATGCGGCCCTTCGCGGTGCCACCCTTCCGGTCGATGTTCGCCTGCACGACCTCAAGGAGGTGCGGCCTCCGGAGCTGAGCACGGCTTTCCTCAACTCACTCGGCTTCAATAACGTTGAGGAACTCCGCGAGGCCGTGCGCGAGACTCTGGGCCGTCGGATCGCGGCGCAGCAGCAGCAGGTGCTCAGGCAGCAGATCGTCGACCAGTTGCTGGCCAGAACCCCGTTCGACCTGCCCGCCGATATGGTCGCACGCGAGGAGGCCAACACGATCCAGCGGCTGGTTATGCAGCTCCGCCGCCAGGGGATCACCGATCGCGAGATCCGCGCCAGCGAGGCGTCCATCCACGCCAATGCACGGGAGGTGGCCCTCCGATCGCTCAAGGAACTGATGCTCCTGGCGAAGATCGGCGAGACCGAGGGAATCGAGGTCGTCGACGGCGACATCGATGCCGAGGTCGAGGCCATGGCCGAACAGACCGGCGAGAGCCCGAGGCGAATTCGGGCCCGGCTGGACAAGGAGGGACTGGCCCAGACCCTGACCGCGCAGATCCTCGAAAAGAAGGTCATCGACTTCATCCTCACATCGAGCACGGTGGAGGACGATCTGACCGCGGGGACCGCGCCGCCGGAAGCGATCGAAACGCTCGATCATGCCGCCGTGGCGGCCAATGTGCCGTCCGTCCAAGAAGGTGGCGCCGGTACGCCGGAAGCCACCGCCCATGGCGCGGAAGCCGGCGCCTCTGACCCGGCCAGGTCGTGAGGGGCCGCCGATCCATGGATACCCATGCCCACGCCCCGGTTGCCGCAAGTCCGTCGCGCCGGGGACGTCCTGGCGACGGCCGTCGTCCCTCGGGCGGTGCTCTGGTGCTGGTGCTCCGCCGCCGGTCCTTGCCGGCAACCCGCGTCCATCGCGGGCTCGACGCTCCGACTTCTCCTGACAGGTCGAACCTCCAGCCGTCGCGCGGCCCGGTCGGGTCGTAACCACCGGACCCGGCCGGAACCGGCCCGACTTTCCGGAAACCTCCGGGGTCGGCGGTCCGGCGTCTCGCCCACCGGGCGCGGCAGACTCTGATCGCGAAGGACCGTCCCATGCCACCCGAACATCCGATCGCCGACCCATTCCTCCAGCGCTATCGCGATTACGCGCGGCAGCGGCAGATGACCCTCGGCGACCTGTTGCTGGAGAACCGCATCGTCTTCCTCGAAGGCGTGATCAACGACGCGGTCGCCAACCTGGCTGTCATGAAGTTCCTGTTCCTCCAGTACGAGAACCGCACCCAGGGGATTAGCTTCTACATCAACAGCCCGGGCGGGAGCGTCACCAGCACGCTCGCGATTTACGACACCATGCAGTTCATCGAGTGCCCGATCGCCACCTACTGCATCGGTCTGGCGGCCTCCGGCGCTGCGGTGCTCCTGGCTGGCGGCACCAAGGGGAAGCGGTTCGCGCTGCCCCACTCCAAGATCATG
>JAKAUH010000581.1 GCA_021818605.1 Planctomycetota bacterium | reverse complement strand
ATGGAAGAGGCCTCTGCTCGCCACGCCCGAGCCGCGAGGACCGAAGATCGAAAAGCGAAGAACAAAGAGAGAAGACCGCAACCCGTCACTGAACACTGAATACTGAACACTCGTACTCTAGCGATAACGAGCCGCACCCTGCGGCACGAACCAGCTATCGGTGAACGGCGGGGCGCCGTCGGGCGCCGCCGGCCCGTTCGTCGTGACGCCGGCCTGAGCCGCGCCGATCGGAACGCCGTAGGTCGGCAGCTTGCCCCCCTTCGCGACGGCGAAGCTCGGGATCGCCTCGGCCACCTCGGCCAGCACGTCCGACGAACGGACGGGCCCGACGCCCGGGCGATTCAGCAGGATGGCGAAGATGTCGAGGTCG
This sequence comes from Planctomycetota bacterium, assembly GCA_021818605.1. Classification (GTDB taxonomy): domain Bacteria; phylum Planctomycetota; class Planctomycetia; order Isosphaerales; family Isosphaeraceae; genus JAKAUH01. The sequence goes on along the minus strand of JAKAUH010000581.1, from coordinate 2,479 downwards.
GGCAGCGATCCGTCGCGCGGCGGCAAGGCCGCGGCCGAATACTGGAGCCGGCCGTCGGCATTCACGTAGCAGCCTGCCTTCTCGGCGAACGTCGCGCCGGCCAGAACCACGTCGGCGCGGTGCGCGAGCGGCGTGACATTCGTGTCCTGGACGACCAGGAACTTGACCGCGCGGCGGAGGGTCTCGGCCTGGGCCTCGTCGATCCAAGGGTCGATCGAGTCCGACACGATGAACAGCGCCTGGAACTCGCCGGCGGCGGCCCGACGGGTCAGCTCCTCGTAAGGAACCACCTTCCCCTCGAAGTGGTCGATCACGGCCTCGACGCCGCGACGATTCGGGCATTTCTCGGCATGGATGGTGAACGGCCGCGGCACGACGAAACTCGTATCACCCGTACGGCCCTCGGTCTGGTCGGGCTGGAACGTCTGATCGGTGCCTGAGACCGGCACGGGCCCGAGCGCCAGCACGCTGGCCGGGCTGATCCCCTTCAGGTAGCTGGCAAGGAGGAAGGCCTCCTCGACTGTCAGGAACGGCGAAAGGATGCCGGCGATGATGCCGCCTCCCTCGGCGGCCTGCCTCAGCCCCTGGTCGGTCGTCTTGAGCGCCTCGACGACCGGGACGGCCTGGTGATCGCCGTCGCGGAGGACGTACATGGCCGCGAGCAGGTCGGGGTCATTCGCCGCCTTGTAACTGTAGCGGCCCTCGTCGCAGATCCAGAAATCGTTGACATGCGGGTTGCTGCGCGGCTTGAACCGCCAGATGGCCCCGCGATTGACCTGGGCACTGACGTTGCAGCCCGTCGAGCAGCGGGCGCAGATCGTGTCCTCGCCGTTCAGGAACCAGACGCGCTGCTTGTGGAGGAAATCCTTGTCGAGCAGGGCGCCGACCGGGCAGAGATCGACGACGTTGCCGGCGAGCGGGTTATCCACCGGGCGATCGGGGAAGATGTCGATCTCGGCGTGGTTGCCGCGCCGCATGACCTCGAGCTCGCCCGTCTGGGTGATCTCGCGGGTGAAGCGGACGCAGCGGGTGCACATGATGCACCGGTCCTGGTTGAGCTGGATCTTGTCGGAGACGTCCTTGCGGGGGTTGACCAGTCGCTCCTCAACGAAGCGATGGACGGCCTGACCGAAGTTGTAGCTGTAGTCCTGGAGGCCGCATTCGCCCGCCTGGTCGCACACGGGGCAGTCGAGCGGGTGGTTGAGGAGCAGGTACTCCATGACCATCCGCTGGTGTTCCTTGACCTTTTCGCTGTCGGTGACGAGCACGGTGCCGTCCCTGGCCGGTGTCTGGCAGCCAGGGACCAGCTTGGGGAGCATCTTGATCTCGCCCGTTTTGGAGTCCCTGGTGCCGACCTCGACCTCGCACATCCGGCAGTTGGCCACCACGGAGAGCGCGGGGTGCCAGCAGTAGTACGGGATCTCGATCCCGACACGCTTGGCCATCTGGATGGCGTTGAGCTTCTCCCCCTCGGGAATCGGGTATTCTTTGTTATTGATGAGGATCATCGCCATCGTCGTGTCGTTCCGCGGGCTAGGGGGATGTCGGGGGAATTCGCACGGCCGGGTTGGGGATGCCCGGCCCGGCTCCGGGGGACGGCTTCGGCTCGGCTCACTTCAGGTCAGGTCAGGTCAGGTCAGGTCAATTCAGTTCAGTTCGCCTCGGCCCGTGCGCGGCGGATCAATCAGGCGGAATCGGGCCGGGGCGAACGCAGGGCGACGGCCCCCGGCGGGATCAGGTTGGGCGGCCCGTCGACCGCCGGCATGCTGGTATCGCCGTCGGCGCGGATGCCGTGGGCGATGTTCTCCTGCAGGGCGGTGATCCGGGCCTTCGGGGCCTGATGCTGGCGGATGTAATCCTCGAACTCGCCCCGGAACTTGGCGATCGCGTTCTTCACCGGCCAGGCGGCGCCGTCGGCCAGACCGCAGATCGTGGTGCCGGGGATGATCCCCATGTTTTCCGCCATGTGGTGCATGATGTCCAGATCCTCGATCCGGCCGCCGCCCGAACGGATCCGCTTGATCATTTTGTAGAACCAGGCGGTGCCCTCGCGGCAGGGCGTGCACTGGCCGCAGCTCTCGTGGGCGAAGAAGCGGCAGGTGTTGTAGAGGTAGTCGACGATGCTCGTCTTGTCGTCGATCACCGTGACGGCCGCGGTGCCCAGACCCAGGCAGTTCGGCTTGCGCAGGCTCTCGAAATCGAGTGGGGTGTCGAGCTCCTCGGCCGAGAGCAGCCCCATGCTGATCCCGCCCGGCACGGCGGCCTTGGCTTTGCGGCCCTTCCAGACGCCGCCGGCATGGCGGTCGATCAGCTCGCGGGTGGTGACACCCAGCGGCAGCTCGACGCAGACCGCCCCCCGGGCATTCGCGCCGTGCGCGAGCGCATCGGTGCGCATCGCCGTAACGATGGCGCGACTGCGGGCGTCCTCCCCGGGGAGCGCCTCCAGGTGGGCAGCGAGGTGCCCCTCGACCTGACGCTC
>JAKAUH010000904.1 GCA_021818605.1 Planctomycetota bacterium | reverse complement strand
TTCCAGGCGGAGACCTGGAAGCAGATCGGCACGATGGCCGCGCTGGCGCAGGCCGGCGATCTCGTCTACGCGATCGACCTGCCGGGCTTCGGCCGGTCGTCGCCGTCGCACGGCGCCGCGCCGACGTGGCTGCGGGTTTTGCTCGACCTGCTGAAAATCGAGCGGCCCGTCGTGGTCTCGCCGTCGATGAGCGGGCGGTTCGCCCTGCCGCTGGTGACGGAGGATCCCCAGCGCGTCTCGGGATTCGTCGCGGTCGCCCCGGTGGGGATCCCGAGCTACAAAACGCAGTTGCACCGGATCACCGCGCCGGTGCTGGCCATCTGGGGCGAGCACGACCGGACGATCCCGCTGGAGCAGGCGGATTTGCTCGTCAGCTCGGTCTCCCAGGGCCGCAAGGTGATCATCCCCGGCGGCAGCCACGCGCCTTACATGAGCGACCCCGAGGCGTTCCACCGTGAGCTGCTGGCGTTCCTGACCGAACTGGCCTGAAAGGATGAGAGTCGGGCCCCGGGCAGTTGGTGGTGCGCCGGGAAACGGGGACAGGCACCTCGAAGACTCGGAGCCAGTCCCCGTTTCCCTCGGGTTTCTCCTTTGCTGGTATGTGGCAACTCTGCGAGGATCCTGACGATGCAACTGGTGGCGTCCACGCCGAGCTCGAAGCCCTTGCCATCGACCGTCCGACTGGCGGTCGACGCGATCTCAACACGCGAGCTGCGGGCGATCGTCGAGCGGATCAGCAGGCCCCGGGTGCACGGGTCGGCTGAGAACCGCGAGATCCGGCACGCCATCGGCGAGATGCTGGCTGCGGCCTGGGGCGACGATCGTCGAATCGCGGTCGATGGCGCGGGCAACGTGGTGGCCGGCGATCCAGGACAGGCCAGGATCCTGGTCGGGGCTCATTATGACTCGGTCCCCGGCACGCCGGGGGCCGACGACAACGCCAGCGCCGTGGCCGCGCTGATCGCAATCGCCGGCAAGATCGGGCCGCGGGACGATGTGGGCCTCGTCGCGTTCGATGGCGAGGAATGCGGCTTCGTCGGTAGCCGGGCGCTGGTCGATCGGCTGGGCGCGCACCGGCCGGAGCAGGTCCACATCCTGGAGATGGTCGGCTATGCCAGCAAGGCGCCGGGCTCGCAGCGCAATCCGATACCGGGCATCCCGGCCCCCACGGTCGGCGACTTCCTCGCCGTCGTCGGCACGCACGGATCGCGCGGGCTGCTCGATGATGTTTTGTCCGCGGCCGACGCGCACCCCCTGCCGGTCCAGGCGCTGTACCTGCCCGACGTGCCGCTGCCGATGATCGAGGCGATGTCGCATCACGTGCTCCGCAGCGACCATGCCCCGTTCTGGCGGGCGGGCCTGCCGGCGCTCATGTGGACCGACACGGCCGAGTTCCGCAACCCGCATTATCACCAGCCCACCGATACGCCCGACACGCTGGATTACGAGTTCCTGGCCGGCGTGACGAGGCTGCTGGTGCACGCGGTGCTGGCGGGAGTCGGTGCCGATCGCGCCTGAGCCGCCGAGGACGCACTCGCCCGGCGTTCACTCCCACAGGTCGAGCTTCGGCTTTGGTAGCTTGGCCCGGATGTACTTCACCAGGCGCTCCTGGTCCTCGAGTTTCGTGTACCTCAGATCCAGGGCCAGCAGGGCGGTGCCATCCCAGCCCTTGAGAATCGGCCGGACGATGATCGGCTTGCCGAAGGTGTTGTGGTAGGTCTCGATCTCGCAGGTGGCCACGTCCGACCAGGGGACGAACTGCGTCCTCAGGTGGAATCCGACCGGTGCTCCCCGGATACCGGATGCGTCGGCCCGCGCCTGCGGCGCCCCCCACCATCGCTGGTAGAAGCAATAGACAGTCTCAAGGGCAAAGAAACCGATCAGGACGTAGAACCAACCGACTGTTCCTCTCATCAGCTTGTGGGGGATCACAACAAACAAGCCGGCTAACAGCAGGCAGCAGACCAAACACATCACACCCAGCTTCGTGATGAAGGGCGCCGGACAGCGGACCTCGACGACCTCGTCCTCATCGACCTCGCCTTCGGCCAGGGCGACCGTCCGCCCTCGTGCTTCGACGGTCTTTCCGCTGCGAGAGAGTCCCATCATCTTCAGGATGGCATCGGCCGCCAGCCGCGCGAGGTAGAAGTGGACCACCGCCAGTCCGCCGATCCAGCCTGGAGGAACATGGATGCCGAATCCTCTCGACAGCGCCACTGAAATTCCCAACTGGGCGAAGAAGATCACGAAGAACAGGGACCACGACAGGCAGGCGAAGACGGCCTTCGAGACGGTTTTCGGCTGCGATTCCGTGACCTCGATCGGGTCGTCCGGCTGATCTGGCGCGAGGGACATGCTGACACCCCGTTGAACGGCCCGGCCGCTCCTCGACCGACATCGGAAGGAACAGGGGCGAGTGGGGCCTTGAGGGGCAGTATAGACGAGCGCGCCGCGCGCTCAAGGCAGAACCACTCCAGAAATGCTGGGCGAGGACAGAGACCCGCGCCGAACAGAACCGGCCTGGCTCTTACCCCGATTCTCCGCTGCGACGGAGCAGTCGGGTGGGCATCGCCCGCCGATCGAGGCCTCGAGCTCATGGGCGATGCCCACCCTACCAAACGGTTTCGGAGCGCTTCAGGGCAGCCGCTCGGAGTCTGTCCCGGAAGGAGCGTTGCCGGATTCGTCGTACGGCGTCCAGCGATCGGTGTCAGGTCGGCCGTGCGCGAAGGCCGCCGGAATCCCGACCCGAAGGCGCAGGGCTCGGTGCGTTTCCTTCATCATCGGCGTCGCCGAGCCCGACCCGGCCGATCCGAAGTAGGTCAGGCTTTCCAGCCTGACTCCGCCGGTGTCG
>JAKAUH010000185.1 GCA_021818605.1 Planctomycetota bacterium | reverse complement strand
TCGACGAACTGGTTGACCACGGTCGTGCCGGCCCAGGCCAGCAGGCAGCCGACGATTCCGGCGAGCAGGCCGATATACGCCGACTCCAGCGTCACCAGGCCGAGGATGTGGCCTTGCGACCAGCCATTCGTGCGCAGCACGCCGAACTCGCCGAACCGCTCGGTGGTGCTCATCAGCATGGTGTTCACAATCCCCACGACGCCGACCAGAAGCGCCAGGCTGACCGTCATCAGCAGGAAGGTATCGATCTGCCCGAGCAGGGTGCTGAAGTTGGCCTGAGCCTCGTCCATGCTGCGGGCGTCGAAACCGGGGTGGGCCTGCTCGATCGCAGCGATGAGCTGGTCGTTCTTGCCGGGGTCGTCGCCCTCGACGTAAATGGTCGAGAGCGCGCCCTCGGGACGATGTAGCACCTGACGTGCCGTGGTGATGTCCATGATGATCACCACGTCCAGCAGCATCGAGCCGGTCTCATACAGGCCGACAATGTTGAACGGCTTGCCGCCGATCTGGAGGGTGTCGCCCACCTTCTTCGGCCGGCCCTTTTCATCCGGGTGCTCGCGGGCGATCTTGCGGCTGATCACGATGTTCCTGGAACCCTCGTCGCCGACGCGGAGGAACCGGCCCTCGCCCTTCTCGCGCAGCGCCCTGGGAAAGACGGCGCTGCGGAGATTCTGGTGGGCCTTGATGTCCTGGCCGGCGATCACCGGCTGGTCAAAGATGGACATCTGCTTGACCGGCTTGAACATCCCGGAGATGATGCCGCGGCCCTCGACTGACGGGGCCAGGCCCCAGACCTCCGGGGCCACCGAGCGGATCGTCGGCAGCTTCCGCAGCTCGTCCGGCAACGAGGCCGGGACGTTGCTAAACACGGGGCTGAGCGCGTTGTCGCTCAGGACGACCAGGCCCTGAATGCCGCTGAGCGTGTCGCTCACCAGGTTCCGCAGGCTGTTGGAAACCGCGAACAGCCCGAGCACCCCCAGCACCGGAATCGACAGGCCCACCAGGGCCAGGGCCGTCCGGATCGGCCGGGTCAGCAGGTTCCGCCAGGCAAATCTACCCATCAATCAGGCATCCTGATCGCGTTCCCTCGTTCTTGCGCCTCTCCGGCCGCCTCCGTCGGCACCCGGTCCGCCGCCTCTGCGGCGCTCATCCATGAGAATTATAGTCAGGAGGTCGAGATTTCCCAAGGCTGGTTGGTCGTTGGTCATGTGCCGCAGGCCGGCTCCCGGCGCGTTGCCGACTCGGCTTTCCCGGTGGACCCGGCAACCAGATTGTGCTCGTCGACCAGGCAGCAGAGAGCAAGCTCACGATCAGGCGCCGCCCGTCCTTTGGCCTCTCTTATCCAGTGACGAAGGACCGATGAGCAATGGCCAACGCACTCATTCTGTCGCGGCCGGCGCGTCCGTCGGTTGGGGTGGGGCGGAGGATTCGGCGGGCGGCGGCGAAGGCGGCGGCGTTTCGGGGGTGGAGCTGGCCGGTGCTGGAGCCGGGGCCGAGTCTGGGGGCATCGGCTGCGATTCGTCGCCGGGACCCTCGACGCGGGCCTCCCAGAGCTGCTTGAGCTGGCCGAAGGTGCGGAGGGGAACGTTGCCGGCCAGGGCATCCTTGGAGAGCGGAGGCGGGGGCGGTCCGGGACGGCCGCTGCGGGCGGGAGGCCGAGGCGCGGGGCCTCGATCGCGGTCACGGTCGAACCGCGGACGATCGCCGCCAGGTCCGCGGTGCGGGCCGCGGGGTCCGCCGGGGTGGCCTTGACCGTGTCCGTGCCCCTGTCCGTGTCGCTGGTGACCGCCGGGCCCCTCGGCACCACGGGGGCCGGTCGGGGCGGCGGGACCGCGGTCGGCGCGTCGGCCGGCCGGCTCGGCCAGGACGGCCACCGAGGGCGCGCCGACCGGCGGCGAGGTGAGGGACGAGCCCGGCGGACGCGGGCCACGGCCCGATCCCCGCCGGCCCTGACCGGGCGGGCGCTCGCGGTTCGGGTCGCGCGGCTCGCCGCGGCGCGGGCCCGGCTGGTTGCCGCGGGTGCGCTCGGTCCCCGGCTTGACCATCGTCAGCGAGACCCGCTTGCGCTCCTGGTCGACCCCCATGACCCAGACCGTGACCACGTCGCCCACGCTCACCACGTCGTGCGGGCTCTTGACGTAGCGATTGGCAAGCTGGCTGATGTGCACCAGCCCCGAGTCCTTCAGGCCGATGTCGACAAACGCGCCGAAGTCGACCACGTTGAGCACCGTGCCCTTCAGCTCCATGCCGGCGGTGAGGTCCTCGAGCTTGAGCACGCCTTTCTTGAAGATCGGCTTGGGAAGGTCATCGCGGGGGTCGCGCTCGGGCCGGCTGAGGGCCTCGACGATGTCGCGGAGGGTCGGCTCGCCGATGCCCAGCTCGGCGGCCAGGGCGCGGATGTCGGCCTCGGCCAGCCGGGCGCGGACCTCGGGCAGTCGCTCCCTGTCCCGGACGGCGTCCGGGGTGAAGCCGTACTTTTCCAGTAGCGCGCTGGCGGCCGAATAGCTCTCGGGATGGACCCACGTGCGGTCGAGCGGGTTATCCCCCTCGGGGATCTTGAGAAAGCCGGCCGCCTGGGTAAACGTGGCCGGGCCGATCCCCTCGACCTCGAGCAACTGCTCGCGCTGGTGGAACTTGCCGTGCTGCTTGCGGAAGTCGACGATCCGCCGCGCGGTCAACTGGTTGAGGCCCGAGACGTGCCGCAACAGCGGGACACTGGCCGTGTTCAGGTCCACGCCGACGAAGTTGACGCAGTTGGCGATGACAGCCTCGAGCGTCTCCTTGAGCTGCTTGGGATTGACATCGTGCTGATACAGACCGACGCCGATGTTCTGCGGCTCGATCTTCACCA
>JAKAUH010000477.1 GCA_021818605.1 Planctomycetota bacterium | reverse complement strand
CCGACGCCCTGGTCGCGTTCGGCCGGCCCAAGGGCGATCGGGGCTCGTACCGCCAGTGGGAGGAAGACGGCATCGCGCCCCAGGTGGTCTTCGAGGTCCTCTCGCCCGGCAATCGGCCCGGCGAGCTGGCCCGGAAGTTCAGCTTCTACGAGCGCTACGGCGTCGAGGAGTACTACCAGTACGACCCCGACCACGGCCACCTGAAGGGCTGGATTCGCTCCGGCGACCGGCTCGAGCCAGTCGCGAACATGGTGGGGTTCGTCAGCCCCCGGTTGGGGATCACGTTTCAGCCGGGCGATGGCCCCGACAGCCTGGTGATCCTCCAGCCCGACGGCCGGCCGTTCCTCACCCAGATTGAGCTGACGGAGCAGTACGAGGCCGAGCAGCGCCGGGTCGAGGAGGAACGCCGTCGGGCCGAGGAGGAACGCCAGCGTGCCGAGCGTTACCTGGCGAAGCTCCGCGAGCTGGGCATCGAGCCCGACTGAACCGAGCCGGACATGAGTGGAGTCGAGAAGGAGGACATCGTCGATGATCAGTCGGGGATTTGCGGTGGCCGCGTGGTGTGTCGTCGTGCTCTTCCAGGCCGCCTGTGCGACCGCGGCGGACGGCCCCGCGCCGGTCCTTCGCGCGGGGGCGGCGGCTGTCGAGGCGTCGCCCGATCGATTTCCGGTCATTGTCAACGGCGGGTTTCTGGCAGCCCGCGCCGATCGGGTCAGGGACCCGGTCCGGGTGAAGGCCCTGGTGCTCGACGACGGCTCGACCCGGCTGGCGATCGTGGTTGTCGACACCTGCATGATGCCCCGCGAGCTGATCGACCGGGCCAAATCCATCGCTCATGAGCGGACCAAGATCGCGGTGGACCGGATGCTGGTCTCCGCCACGCACACGCACTCGGCGCCCTCGGTGATGGGGGCGCTCGGCACCCCGCCGGATACGGCCTATGCCGCGTCCCTGCCCGCGCGGATCGCCGAGGCGATCGAGCGGGCCGCGGCCAACCTCGAGCCGGCCCGCGCGGGGTGGGCGGCCGTTGATGACGCCGAGCACACCCACTGCCGGCGCTGGATCCGACGTCCCGACCGGATGCTCGCCGACCCGTTCGGCGTGAAGTCCGTCCGGGCCAACATGCACCCCGGTTATCAGGATCCCGGCGCCATCGTTCCGTCGGGTCCGGTCGACCCGGCGCTCACCGTGCTGGCGTTGCAGTCGCGCTCGGGCCGGCCGATCGCCGTGCTGGCCAATTATTCGATGCACTACTACGGCGCCGAGCCGGTTTCGGCCGATTACTACGGCCGGTTCGCCACGGCCCTCGCCCGCCGGATCGGAGCTGGAGTTGGAGTCGAGAAAACACCCGCACCCGCACCCGCACGCGCATCTGACGCGAAGGCGTCGCCGCCGTTCGTGGCGATGATGTCGCAGGGCACGAGCGGCGATCAGATGTGGATGGACTACGGCCGGCCGAAGAAGGACCCGGGCCTCGACGCCTATGCCGACGCCGTGGCCGCGTCGGCCGAGCGGGCGTATCGGAGGGTCGAGTATCGCGACGATGTCCCGCTGGCGATGGCCGAGTCGACGCTGGTTCTCGGCCGTCGCCTGCCCGACGCCGCCCGGCTGGCCTGGGCCCGCGAGGTCGTCGCCGCGATGAAGGGCCGTGAGGAACCTCGCACCCTGCCCGAGGTCTATGCCCGCGAGGCGATCCATCTCCACGACGAGCCGAGGCGCGAGCTGAAGCTCCAGGCCATCCGAATCGGCGACCTGGCGATCACGGCGATTCCGGATGAGGTGTATGCCATCACCGGGCTGAAGCTCAAGGCCAGGAGCCCCCTGCCGCTGACGATGAACATCGAGCTGGCGAATGGCTCGGAGGGCTACATCCCGACGCCCGAGCAGCACGCGCTGGGCGGCTACACCACCTGGCCGGCCCGCACCGCCGGGCTGGAGGTTCAGGCCGAGCCGAGGATCGTCGCCGCCGTGCTGAAATTGCTCGAGCAGGTCGCCAGCCGGCCGTCGCGGCCGATGCCGGTATTGTCCGGCACTCCGTATTCCGAGGCCGTGCTGGCGTCGAAGCCGGTCGCCTGCTGGCGGCTGGACGAGATCGAGGGGACCGTCGCGCGCGACGCCTCCGGCCACGGCCGGGATGCGTCGTACCTCGGTGGCCACGCGTTCTACCTGCCTGGGCCGGATGCCCTCGGCGAAGCGGCGAAGAACCGGGCGGTCTATCTCGCGGGCGGCCGCCTGAAGACGTCCCTGGATCGCCTGCCGGCCGAGGCCACCGTCGAGTTCTGGTTCCGCGACGGCGTCCTCGACTCCGCGGGCTCGGTCGTGAAGGAGCTGACGGCCCTGGGCGCCGGGGGACTTGACCCGTCAGCCTGGCATCACGTCGCCCTGGCCCTCGATGGACAGGGTTGCCGGGTGCTCGTCGATGGCCGCCTGGCGTCGAGCCCGGCGGATGGCTCCTCTCGTGCGCTCGGCCTGGTCCATCGGTTCCTCGGCATCCGCGACGCAAACGGCTCGGGTTCGGGTTCGGGTTCGGGTTCGGGCTCGGGGTTCGAGGGGCTCCTCGACGAGGTCGCCCTCTTCGATCGGGCCCTTCCCGCCGACGAGGTCGCCGCCCACCTGCGAACGGCGAAGGGTCAGTGATCCAGACCGCGGCCCCGCGGCCCATTCCAATAGAATCCGCCGATCCAGATCCGACCGGTCCGGTTGTCGGAGGTGGCTCTGTGTGTCCGCCGATCGGGAGACGGAGCTCCGTCCCGCACCACACCCGGACCGTTCGCCACTGCCCCCGCCCCGGGATGGTCCTCGCACGCGCAGCCACGCGTTCGATGCCATCCCGGGACCGCCAGCACCACCGGCGCGGCGCATC
>JAKAUH010000752.1 GCA_021818605.1 Planctomycetota bacterium | reverse complement strand
CCGGCGCCCGGTCGACCATCAGCCGCAGGCCCCAGGTCGGATTGTTCTCGGTATAGGCGAGCATGTCCCGCGTCCGGACCACGCTGAAGACTCTGGGTCGTTTGTAAATCGACTCTCGCCCGTTCTCATCAATCTTGCCGAGCGGGTAGTGGTCGTATCGCACCATCCCTTCCTTCCAGTAGACAGTCCCGCGGGCATAACTGCGATCGACGCCTTTGAGGTGTCCCGCCGCGTCGAGCGGCAACCGCGGCGCCTCGGTCCGGACGTCGTAGTCGAACGTCAGCCGATGGAGCGAGGCGAAGTTGCTCGTCGCGGCCGAGGCGCAGCGTTTGAGCCGCTCCCTGGTGGCGTCGTCGGCATTGGTGAGCCGGTCGATCCAGTCCCATTCGCGTTCGCTCGGGCGATTGAAGGCAAAAGGCTCGGCTCCGGCGCCGCGGGGGGCGAGAGTCACGACCCCGACCGACGCCGCGCCGAAAACAAGGCCGAAGATAGCTCCGACGAGGACGGTCTTCGAGGTCAGCCTGGCGATGAACATGGTTTTGAGCACTCCTTCCGCGATCGTGGCGAGATGAACCGATACGGCCCCGGCGATCGGCGCGCCCGCGGCCAGCCGGGCGGCGGCGCGGGAGGTTGCGGCGACGAGCGCAGGCGGTACGACGATCGGAGTGGAGTCGCGCGGCGGATCGGTAGCCGACGGATCGAGCCCGCGGCGAGCCAGCCGCACCCGCAAACGGTCACGGGCCCGGACCAGGCGGCTCGACACGGTCCCGACCGGCACGCCGAGGATCGCCGCGGCCTCCCGGTGCGTCTTCCCCTCGAGGTCGCAGAGGATCACGGGGGCCCGGAACGAGTCGGGCAGCCGGAGGAGTTCCTCGTCGATCGCCAGTCGAATCTCGTCGGCATCCCCGGCGGTCGGTGCCTGGGCGTGTCGGATCATGTCGGGTCTCAGCTCCTCGCGGGCGCGACGGCGTGCGGCGCCTTTGCGGACCTCGAAGGCCGATCGCACCGCGACGCCAAACAGCCAGTTCGCCAGCAGCCCCCGCCGAACGATCGATCGGGCCTTGCGGGCGAGGACGAGAAAGGTCGCCTGGAACGCGTCCTCGGCGTCATTCGGATCGGCGAGCAGCCGCCGGCAGACGCGCAGGACCATCGGCCCGTGCCGCTCGACGACCGCCGCGAAGGCCGCCTCGGCCGTCTCGCCGCGCTCGGCGAGGAACCGCTCGAGCAGCTCGGCATCGGACCGATCGCCGATGGTCCCGAGCTGGAACAGGATCTCGAGCGGCCGCGCCGCGGAACGGGTCGATCCGGAAGTCATGGGAAGATCCCTCGAACACCAATCGCATCGGCCGCCGACCGTCCGCCGCGGCCCCACTCCACGATGTACCGGTCGGGGGACGGGAAATGCATCCCGGTTTTTCCGGAATCGCCGGATTTCCGCCCGGCAGACACGCCTCCGGTGGCGGAAATCCTGATGCCGATCGGGTTTTGGTCCTGTTGCGCGGCAATGGCGCGGCCGAAAATCCGACCTCGGCGTGTGACGTGGGCTGGATTTCAACGAATGCGGCTCCGGGAAGTGACGGGATGGCCCGACCCGGACAGCGCGTCTCCCGGCGGTATTCGAACGGGGTATAATCGAGGGCCGTGTTCGCGGGCTGCCGCGGTCCCGCGGCGCCGGCCGCACAGCGGCTAATTCTTCTGCGAGGCTCCCTCGATGGACGACTATCGACCTGTGTCACGCCTCAAGGATGTCGGGGCAGCCGTGCGGGTCCAGCCGCTAGAATCGGGCGATCGCCGTTACGTCGACCTGGGGCAGGGCCGACAGACCGACGATCTGAAACTGCTTCGAGTCTGCTTGCAGGACCACGATGCGGGCAAGAATTCGTTCGCGAAGGTCGCGCTCACCGGGCACCGCGGTTGCGGAAAGTCGACCGAGCTGCTTCGCCTTGAGCACGATCTGTCCGGGCAGTTCTTTCCGCTGCACTTCTACGCGACCGAGGAGGAGGTCCTCCCTGACTACGACTACGCCGACCTGTTCCTCTGGTTGACTGACGAGCTGCTACGTCGCTTTCAGGTTGACGGACTCCCGCTCGACCCGACACTCGCCGAGGATGTCGCGCTCTGGTTCGCGACGATCACCGTCGGTGACACCGAGTCCGTCAAGAAGGAACTCGATCTCGAGGCGGAGGCCGAGGCGAGGGCGAAGTGGGGATCGCTCTTGTTCAGCATTGGAATCCTGGCACGGCTGAAGTCGAGGATACTCGGCAGCCATGAGGCCCGCCGCGAAATCCGCCGCGATCTCCAGAACCATTCGAGCGAGCTGATCCGCCGATTCAACCTGCTGCTCGACAACGCCCACGTGGCCCTGACGAGCGCGTCGAAGCCACCAAACCTGTTGCTGGTCATCGACAACCTCGATCGCCTGAGCCCGCCCGTTGCATCCAACCTGTTCTTCGACAACGCCGAGATGTTGAGGATGCCGAGGGCGCACATGATTTATACGGTGCCCATCGCGACCGTGCTCGCCCCGAAGAACATCGGCACCAACTTCCAGCATCTGTTCACGTTGCCCATGATCAAGACAAGGCGGAGGGACGGGAAGGCCTTCAAGCATGGAAAGGAGGTTCTCACCAAATTGCTCGCGGCTCGCATCGAGCTGGATGCGATCTTCGCCAGGAAGAACGTGGTCGCCAGATTGATCGAGATGAGCGGGGGAAGCGTCCGCGACCTGATGCGGCTGGTCGATCTGGCGCAGATGATTGCACGGGCCGAGGACAAGGAATGTATCGATATGACGTCAGCGAACCGCGCGGTCGATAAGCTGCGAGTCTTCTTCGAACAGACTCTCGTACCGGCGGCGAGCTACTTCCCGCGC
>JAKAUH010000656.1 GCA_021818605.1 Planctomycetota bacterium | reverse complement strand
CGATACAAGAAGGTGAACATTCAAGAAGTCACTGACGGGACCTCCAACACGCTGATGATCGCGGAGGCCGTGCCGGGCGTGCCCTGGACCAAGCCCGAGGACCTGGCATTCGCGGGGCGCAGCCTGCTGCCCCAGCTTGGCGGCCAGTTCAAGGACGGATTCGTGGGCGTCACCGCCGACGGCTTCCCTCGCCTGTTCAAGAAGTCCCTTAATTCGACCCTGCTCGTGGAAATGATCACCCGAGGGGCGGGCGAGGTCATCAGCCTCTCGAATGCCGGCGAGGGAATCCAGGTCCCGTGAGAACCGGCTCGCGCCGGCCGTCGTGTGCGGCCGGCGATGCCCGAGGCGCGGCGCACGTCGCCAGTCCTCAACACTTCTTCCACCCGAGGTGTGATCCTACCATGACGCACGAAAAACACGGTGCGCTCCTGCGCCGGAGCTCCTGGCGCCTGGCAGGCGCGACCCTGCTCCTCCTCGCGACATCGGCCCTCCTGCCGCGATTCGCCGGCGCCACCCGGCACTCCTCACCGCCGGCCGGCCGATCCACGCCGTCAGCCCAGGACGCCGGCCTCGACGTCCCGCCGGTCCCTCTGAACGTGACGATCGGGGGACGCGTTGTCGACCAGCAGGGCCGGCCCATCGCGGGCGCCAGGGTGTATCTGCATGTCGACTCGGACGAGCCATTAACGCCCGTGCCGATTCCTCCGCCCGTCCGAGCGACAACCGGCGCCGAGGGCCGGTTTCGATTCACGGTCGACCGGATCGACCTCGCCTCCGGTCCGGTTCGCGACGGTTACCCTGGTGTGTTCCTCGCCGCCTTCGCGGAAGGGTATGGCCCCGGCTGGACCCGAGAGCTGGCGATCGGCGATCCTGACGGCAACCTCGTCGAGCTCGTCGCCGACGATGCGCCGATCGAGGGCCGCCTGATCGATCTCGAGGGCCGGCCGCTGCCCGGCGTCACCGTGCGCGTGGTGCATGTCGATGCCACGCCGGCCGAGGACCTCTCGCCGTGGCTGTCGGCGACACGAAGTGATCCGAATGCTCCTCTAAACTGGTTCTTCTCGATGTTCACGAGGTCGCTGCCGGCCGGCCTCTCGCTGTTGATTCCGCCGGTCGAGACCGGCGCCGACGGACGATTCATTCTGCGAGGCGCGGGACGCGAGCGGATCAGCTCGATCCTGATTCAGGGCCCCAGGATCCGGACGCGGGTCCTGCAGGTGATGACGCGCGTCGGACCGCCGAAGTCGTTCCCAGCCCGGCGTCGCCACCCGGGGCAGATGCCTGTGTTCGCCGACCTGCTGATCCACGCGCCCGGGTTCGAGCATGTCGCCGACCCGGGGCGGACGGTCGAGGACGACGTCGTTGACGCAACCACGGGCAGGCCGCTCCCGGGGGTGATCATCCGGCCCAGGATGACCTACAGGCCGCCGATCGAGAACCCCTATCCGCTCTACCGATGGCGGTCGGACAGGTGGATGCGCGCCGCGACCGACGCGCGCGGGCATTACCGGCTGAACGGTCTGCCGGTCGGCCACCCGGTTGAGCTCGGTGCGACTCCCGGCGCCGGGATGATCGATCGACCCATGTATCAAGGGCTATCCGGGGCGCCGGGCGTCGGTCCGACCAGGCTGGACTTCAAGCTGCTGCGCGGGATTCCAGTGGAGGGTAAGGTCACCAATCGAACGACCGGCAAGCCCGTCGCGGCCTTCGTCCAGTATCTCCCCACGCTTGAGAATCCGAACCTGAGCTCCGCGAATGACCTCGACCTTTTCGAGCCAATCGCCACGCGACCCGACGGCGGCTTCACGATCTCCGCGCTGCCAGGCCCTGGCTTCCTGGCCGCGACCGTGATGGACGACCGGTTCCTGACAGCCGATCGCGCCTGGGCGGACCGGCCGTCCGATGCTCGACATCCCAAGGTCATCCGGGGCGTCATCACGCCGGAACAGTGCCACGCGATCGAGCCGATCACGCCGGAATCGACGGCAAAGGCGTGCCGATGCGACCTGTCGCTCGTGCCGGCGCCCGAGCCGATCGTCCGGATCCTCGATCCCGAGGGACAACCGCTGGCGGGTGCCATCGTCAGCGGGGCGGCGCCGGCCGACCTGGTCCGCGAATGCTGGTGGCAATCGCGGCAATACGGAGTTTTCCGCGTCACCGGCCTGACCGGCCATCGGATTCGAGGTCTGGCGATCCATCATGAAGGCAAACGGCTCGCGGGGACGCTGGCCATCCGCGACGCCGAGCCCGGCGCGCTCGTGGCCCGGCTCCGGCCGTGGGGCACGGTCTCAGGCCGGCTGGTCGACCGCTCCGGCCGGCCGCGGGCAGGCGTGACCCTGACCTACCAGGATTCCTACGCCGGCAGCCGACCCTTCGCGCAGGCCTTCCCGAAGGATGTAACGACCGACTCGAGCGGGCGCTTCACCTTCATCGGACTGGTGCCCGAGCGGGATTACGTCATCAAGCTCGTGTCTCAAGATGTGTATGCACCACCCGTGTCCGTGGGCGGGCCGCACGCCGTCGAACCCGACGAAACCAGAGATCTGGGCGACGTGATGGAGGCCACGCGATGAGAAAAGCCATGGATCGATCCGACCCCTGGGCGCCCTATTCGCCGACGGCGGGCGTGCCCTGGGACCTGCCCAGAGTGGTCCATCTCCATCGCCGCGCCGGCTTCGGCGCCACCTGGCCCGAGCTCAAGCGCGACCTGGCGGCCGGCCCCGACGCAACAATCGAACGGATCCTGACCGGACGGTGCCGGGCGAGCGGAGTTCCCGCCGACTTCGAACAGGTCTCGGGGCAGATCGCCGATGCGGCCGTCCAGTCGGTGGACGTCCAGCGCCTTCAGGCGTGGTGGGTCTATCGGATGTTGTCCTCG
>JAKAUH010000604.1 GCA_021818605.1 Planctomycetota bacterium | reverse complement strand
AAGCAGATCCAGCGGGCGCGTCCATGGAGGACCCCCGGGGCTGGCTGCTCGGTGCGGTTCTCACAAACCAGGCACGGCTGGCGAGGGCAAGATACACAAGGGAAAGCAGGACCGGAACCTCGACGAGCGGCCCAATGACCGAGGCAAACGCCTCCTGCGAAGCCACTCCGAACACCACCACGGCGACCGCGATCGCGATTTCGAAGTCGTTGCTTGCGGCGGTGAATGCGACTGTCACCGACTTCTCGTAGCCGAACCCGAGGAGGTGGCTTCCAAAGTAGCCTAAGGCCCACATCCCGAAGAAGTAGACGAGCAGCGGAAGTATCACCCGGACCACCGTCAGCGGAAGCGTCGTGATCGAAAGCCCCTGGATCGCGAACATCACGACGATCGTGAACAGGAGGCCCCACAGAGTGAGTCGGCCGATGGCAGGGACGAACTTCTGGTCATACCAGGTCCTCCCTTTCCAGCGGGCGAGGCCGAAACGGCTCGCAAGGGCCGCCGCGAACGGGATTCCGAGGAACACTAGGACGGTTACCGCGACGGTCGAGCTGTTGACCGAAATGGACTGTGGAGGGAGGTGGAGCCACGCCGGCAGGATATCGAGGTAGAACACCGCGAGGCCCGCGTACGCGAGGATCTGAAAGATGGCGTTGAGGGCAACCAGGACCGTGGCGTACTCATCGTCACCTCGAGCGAGCTGATTCCAGACCAGCACCATGGCGATGCAGCGGGCGAGTCCGATCAGGATCACGCCGGTGCGTAACGCGGGCTCGTCCGGAAGCAGGGCCCATGCCAACGCGAACATGAACGCGGGGCCAACGAACCAGTTGAGGATCAGTGGGTAGGCGGTCGACTTCCAACCTCGAGTAACTTCCCGGACGCGGCCGTATCGCACCCGGGCGAGTATCGGGTACATCATCAAGAGAAGGCCCACCGCAATGGGGACGGATACCGACTGGACTTGCCAGAGACCGAGATCGGTTCCGATGCCGGGCCATGCGCGGCCGACACCGAGGCCCAACGCCATCGCGGCCAACACCCATAACGGCAGAAAGCGGTCCACCGGATCCAAACGTTCCAGGGGGGTGTCGGCCATGGGACGTGGCGTCCTAGGAAGGCATTGCCGGTGGTGAGCGCGGCGGGATTCCTTGGCGGCGACGTTCCTGCAGGATAAGTTCGACACGCAACTTCCTGACCCGTTCGGCAAGTTCGTCCCGAACTCGTCGGAAGCCGTCGTCGTCCAGCTTGGCCGGATCGAGCAGGTTCCAATCGGTGAGTTCGAGCGTCTTCAGTCGGGCCGGACAACTGGTGCGATTGAGGCAACCCATCGTGATGCGAACTGACGCCTGGGTCATCATTTCGACCGTGAGGATCTGCGGAGGGTGGTCGGGAAGACCAAGGCCGATCTCGCGCAACATGGCCTCGGTTCGAGAATTCGCCCGGAGGGCGGGCTCCGTGCCGGCCGAGGTCGCTCGCCAACCTTCCGGGGGACGAGCATTGAACATCGCTTCGGCCATCAGCGAGCGGCAGGCGTTTTCGACGCACACGAACAAGACGGTGTTCATCGCTACACCCTCTCTACGGAAGGAGGCGGTGTCGGGCGCTCGGCCGCCTTATCGGGAACCGACGGTCCGGAGCGGGACAGCCGATAGCCGGACCGGATCGGTGGCACCGGGGGTCGAGGATCCTCCAGGGTAGCCGGCGACCAAGGCACGAGAGCGCAATGGCCCCCGGTCCGTTCCATGACCTCATCGATGAAAGGCCGCTCGTTCCGAGCCCAGGTCGTCAGCAATGGGTCCGATGTGTCGGCGGCGAGGAAGCTCTGGTTGATCACCCAAGCGTAGGGGCGAATCCCGGCCCGGTGAAGATCCTCCTCGAGGGACTCTGCCTCGTGAACCGGCGTGGCCTGCGGCAGCGTGACGATGAGCATATGCGTATAGAGAGGATCCCGCAGTCGGGGCAACAGCTTGCGCACCGAGTCGGACGCAGCCCCCGGCTGCCGCGCGATCTCCCGATGGTAGGAAAGCGCGGCATCGAGTAGCAGAAGCGTGTGGCCCGTGGGGGCCGTATCGACGACTACGAACCCGTCCTCGCCCTCGGCGACGGCCGCGGCGAACGCGCGGAAGACCGCCACTTCTTCGGTGCAGGGCGAGCGAAGGTCCTCCTCCAGCAGGTCCCGGCTCATGGGGTCGAGGTCGTGACCGACGGTATCAAGGATCTCCTGGCGATATCGGACGACCTCGGCCGGTCCGTCGATCCGACTCACTCGCAATAACGGAGTCGAGCCGCTCGCCAAGGTGGCGAGGTTCGCCGCCGGATCCGTCGTTGTCAGGTGGACCGCAGCGCCCCTTCGAGCCAATTCCCGGGCGATCGCTCTCGCCAAGTGGGTCTTCCCGACTCCTCCCTTGCCCAGCGTCATGATGACACCGTGACCTTCGGCGGAAAGTCCATCGAGGATCTGGTCCAGCGACCCAGGTAGCCCCCCGATGTCGCGGGGCGAAATCGGTCGGTCCATGGATTCCGCCACAGCAGGGGCCACCAGAGACCGCAGGGCCGGAATCCCGATCAGAGGACGCGGGATGAGCGGGATCTCGAGACGACGGGGTAGCCGTAGCCTCTCCGGCATCGCCTCGATGGCCTTTCGACCACGGCGGGCCAGGCTCTCGGCGATCGGATCATCGCTCGAGGCAGGCTCGAACACGCCGTTCAGTATCAACCACCGACTTCGGATTCCTATCCGCTCGAGTTCCGCGCGGGCCCGGTCTGCCTCGGACAGGGCAGCAGAGTCCGGCCGACTCACCAGAACGACCCCAGCCTTCGCGGACTGGAGCGCATCCAATGCGGATCGGAAGAGGTTCTTCTGTTCCGTGAGACCGGC
>JAKAUH010000409.1 GCA_021818605.1 Planctomycetota bacterium | reverse complement strand
CGGGCCGAGACCGGCGGCCGGTGGCGGTAGTGGGCGAGGGCCAGGTTCACGAGTAAAGTCCTCGGTACTTCGCCGGGCGATCGCGTCCTGTTGCTCGGTCCGGGAGGCAATCGGATCGGCGAACGCTCGTCGCACGCTCGTCGTGACCGGCCGTTCGCTTTTGACCTCGGAGCCCCCGCGTCGTTAATATCAAGGCGGTTCGGGGTTGCCGGCCGCCCGGACGTCCCGGAGGCCGAGCCCGGTCCAGCACGTCGCGAGGGAGGATCGCAAAAGGTGGTTCCCGCCAAGGACTTCAAGCGCCGGATGGTCGTGGACATCGACGGCGCCCCGCACATGATCGAGCAGATCCAGGTCCAGACCCCCTCGGCCCGAGGCGCCGCCACGCTTTACAAGATCAAGGCCCGGAACCTCAAGACCAGGAACCGCGTCGAGAAGAGCTATCGGGGCACCGACTCGCTCAACGAGTCGAGCTTCGAGCGCCGGCCGATTCAGTACCTGTACCGCGACGTCGACGAGCTGCATTTCATGGACGCGGCCAACTACAACCAGTTCTCGTTCTCGGCCGAGGAGTTGCGCGACCAGATCCCGTACATGACCGAGAACATGGAAGGCGTCGAGGCGCTCCTGGTCGACGACGAGGTCATCGCGATCGAACTGCCCGACACGGTCGAGCTGCCGATTGTCGACACGGCGCCCGGCGTCCGCGGCAACTCGGCGACCGGCCGCACCAAGCCGGCGACCCTTTCGACCGGCCTGGTCGTGCAGGTCCCCGAGCACCTGGACCCCGAGACCATCGTCCGCGTCGACACCCGCACTGGCGAATACCTTGGCCGGGGCGGCTGACCCTGACCGGCGGCGTCCCGCTCGAACGGATCCCGGCCCCGATAGGCATCCCGGGGGCTTGCCGTCGATGCCGATCAGCAGAAGGGCTTGATCGCCTTGCGCATCGAGGCGGCGTTGGGATAGCGCTCACTGGGCTCGCGCGCCAGGCACTTGCGGATGACCTCGGCGAGGGCCTCGGCCACGTCGGGCCGCCGGTCGCGGATCGGGACCGGCGATTCCTCGAGCAGCATCCGGATCAGGTCGCCGCTTGCGGCGCTCTCGTCATAGATGAACTGGCAGGTCAGCAGGTAATAGAGGGTCGCGGCGGTCGCGTACAGGTCGGCCAGCGGCGTGACCGTCTTGAAGTCGAGCATCTGCTCGGGCGGCATGAAAGGGACGGTGCCGCGCATCTCGCCCGAGAAGGTCAGGCCGGAAAGCCCGACGCCCCGGAAGCTCTTGGCCAGTCCGAAGTCGGAGATCTTCACGCCGAGTCCCTCGGCCGACTGCGCGATCAGGACGTTCTCGGGCTTGATGTCGCGATGGACGAACCCCATGCCGTGCGCCTGCTCGAGCCCCTTGAGGATCTGGCAGGTGAGGCGGCAGGCCTGATCGACCGGGTATCGGCCGGGGTTCGCCTTGGCCAGCGCCTCGAGGTTTGTACCCGCGACGTATTCCATGGCGAACCAGAACTGGCCCCGGGTCATCCCCTGCTCATAGCACTCCACGATGTTGGGATGGCGGAGCTGGCTAATCACCGACATCTCGCGCTGGAAGCGGTCGATCGCCGAGCGAGTGGTCGCCGTCTCGGGCATGATCAGCTTGAGCGCGACCATCTGCCCGGTCATGTTGTGCCGGGCCTGGTAGACGACGCCCATGGCGCCCCGGCCGAGCTCGCGGAGGCAGGTGTAATAGGGGACGGGCTGGGGCAGGCTGGCCGCCTCGGACCGGCACGCGGCGCACCACCACTCGACCTGCTCGTTGGCCGCCGCGCCGGCCGGGCCGGCGATCGTCAGGTTCTGCGGCGCGAGTGTCCCGCAGCCGGCGCAGCGGATACTCCCCGCGGGGAAGGCCGTTGCTCCGCCCACGACGTCCGACGGGTTGTCAATCGAGGACACCGATCCGGCCATCTCGACCGCAACCCGGAACACGCTCTGCCCCGCCGCGATCACGTCTCGCGAGGCCAGCGGCGATCGGTCCACCCGCCGGTTGTTCAGGAAGGTCCCGTTCGTGCTCCCCAGGTCCCGCACCTCGCAGACGGGCGGATTCAACTCGATCATGAAATGATCGCGCGACAGCGCCAGATCCTCCGGCATCGGACAGTGTACGAATCGCGAGCGCCCGATGACGAACGTCTCATGCCGGTCCAGCACGAATTGACGCCCCTTCAGTGGACCCTCAACCACATCCAGTATGACTCGCATGACCTCGCCCCATGCTCCCCACCCTGACGCCCGGCTGCCGCGTGGAGGGGTGTCGAGATTGCGGGCATCCAGCGTTCCCGGCTCAATCATCATCGACTCTCTGTTGGTTCCTGGTGCCCAGTGCTGTCTTTTGATATTACGGTTGATCGCGCCGAAAATCTGGCGAACCGAGCCGGAATTCCCAAAAATGATGGAATTCTAGCAGCATTCAAGCAATGAGCATGAAGGCAGCCGTGCTTCCTTCAGCGGCCTTCCCGTACGGTTCGGCTGGAGGCTCCTGGTCACCCGGAGCTGCGACAATTGTTACTGTGCGATGCCTGTGCAAGACACGGACCCATCCAGGATCCTGTGGGAATCCCCACAGTGTTTCGCCCAGGCGAAGCGACCGGGCTGGTCGGGCGGTTTTCAATCGGCGGAGGTTGATTCATGGATGCGGACTGGTTTGAGGTCTCGACGGGCGTCGTCGAGGCCCAGGCGCGTGGGAGGGCGATCGTCGCGCTGGAAACGACCGTGATCGCACAGGGGCTACCGTGGCCCGAGAACGTCCAGACGGCGCGGGGCATGGAGGATAGCGTGCGTTCGGCGGACGCCACGCCGGCGATGATCGCGTAGTCGCTCGACTGCCAGGGCCTCCGCCTGCGC
>JAKAUH010000561.1 GCA_021818605.1 Planctomycetota bacterium | reverse complement strand
CGAGGTACTTCAGCTCGATGAGCGCCTTGCCGAAGGCGCTCGAATTCCCCAGGTTGCCGCCGGGCACCACGATCCAGTCGGGCACCTCCCAGCGGAGCGCCTCGAGGATCCGGAAGACGATCGTCTTCTGCCCCTCCAGCCGGAATGGGTTGACCGAGTTCATCAGGTAGATGCCCAGCCGATCGGCCACCTGCCGCACTCGCTGCATGGCATCGTCGAAGTCGCCGACGATCTGGATCGTCAGCGCGCCGTGGTCCAACGCCTGGGCCAATTTTCCATAGGCAATCTTTCCTGAACCTATAAAGATGATGGCACGGAAGCCCAGGTCAGTGGCCGAGCAGTAGACCGCCAGAGCAGCCGAGGTGTTCCCCGTGCTGGCGCAGGCGACACGGCGGGCAGAGACCATTCGAGCATGAGTGAAGGCAGCGGTCATGCCGTTGTCCTTGAAGCTGCCTGAGGGGTTCATGCCCTCGTACTGGAGCCAGAGGCGGCCGGGTTCGAGGCCGACGTGGCGCGCGACCTTGTCGGCGGGCTGGAGGAGGGTCTGGCCCTCGCCGATGGTGACGACCATCTCGGGGGGCGCGAAGGGGAGCAGCTCGCGGAATCGCCAGACGCCGGAGAAGTTGAGGGGATCAGAGCGGGTGGCCCACTTGGCCTGGATTTCGTCGAGCCGGCGGGGGACGGGCAGGCGATTCCAGTCGTAGACGACATCGACGAGATCGGCGCAAATCGGGCAGGAGAAAAGCGCTTGGTCGACGGAGACGGTGGCCTAACGGGCCGGGTTAATTCACTGCTGATAGGCGGCGTCCGCCTGTTGGGATCGATCAGGTCGCGTGGTCTGCTGGCTCATGGCTCGCTCGATCTCTCGCCGCCGTCCGGACTTGCCCGCGATTTCGCCCCCGGTGGGCCGCCGGCACATGCCCCACTCTACCGGGCAAAGCCGGGCGTCGACAAGCGCGGAGCTCGACCCGTCGCGGCAGCGACCCCGCAAACTCCATGCAACCGCCCCGGACCAGCACGGAACTGTTCATGAATCCTAGAATTCAATTGAATGAGCCTGCCAAGAGGTCTTGACGGGTGGTAGGCATAAATCTATTATGAGCTGTAGCGATCCTTAATCGGCCGTTCCGGTCCCCCGGGGGGCCGGGCGTGCCCATGACCGAACCCCGGACAGCCAAGCCACTTAGAGGAAATCCATGCCTCCCACGACGAAATCCTCCTCCCGGTCGTCGAAGTCTGCCGCCGGATCGCGGCCGACCGCCGAGATCCGCCGCGTCGCCGAGTTGCTCAAGCAGGTGTCCGACCCGACACGATTGCAAGTGCTCATGCTGCTGAGCGAAAAGGAACGCAACGTGACCGAGCTTTGTGCCGACCTGGGCACGCAGAGCCAGCCGGCGGTCAGCCATCACCTGGCGCTTTTGCGGCACGGCCGTCTGATCGAGCCGCGTCGTTCGGGCAAGCATAACTTCTATGCCTTGACCGAGGCCGGCCGCGAGCTGGCGCAGGTGGTCAACTCGGTCGTCGGATAAGCCCGACCGACCGCCGAATGCCGACCCGGGGATACGGATCTCCGGATTGGCGGCGCGAAGACGAGAAGACCGGGCGCGGAGGCCAGGACCACGAGCGGCGGGGTCTCGACGGCACGAGGCCCCGCCGTCATTCTTCGCGCCACCGTCGCAGTCGCTCGAGGCCCAGCGCGACGTCGCGGAGCCGGGCGGCCTGGTCGCCGACCTCGCGCTCGACGACCAGTGGGCCGCGGTAGCCGACTCGTTCGAGCGCCCTGAGAAACGCGGGGATGTTCACCTCGCCTTCGCCCAGTGGGACCTCCTGGCCCCACTGGCCGGTCGTCTGGGTGCGCCTCGCGTCCTTGACGTGTACCGAGCGGATATCGGGGCCGAGGATCTCGACGGCCCGGATCGGGTCGCCCATATCGTAGAGCAGCATGTTCGCCGGGTCGAAGTTGACCTTCAGGTTGGGTGCCTTCAGTTCGTCCAGCGTGCGGCGGAGTAGCTCAGCGGTCTCCTGGCCGGTCTCGACGGCCATCGTGATCCCGGCGTCGGCCGCCAGCCGACCGGCGCGGGCCAGGGTATCGAGCATGGCCGATCGGGCGGGGTCGACCGGCTCGGGGATGAAGCCGGCGTGCAGCGTCAGGTCGGTCAGACCCAGGGCCTTCGTGCGTTCCAGCGCCCATTTGAGCCGTTCCAGCCGCTCGGCCCGGGTCGCCGGGTCACCGAAGCCGCCGGTCCGCTTGATCGTCTCGGGCGTCGTGTAATCCTCGCCGGGGAAGCCGAGCATCGCCCCGGTCATCACGATCCCCGAGGCCAGTGCCGCGTCCGGCATCGCGTCCCCCTCGTCCCAGCTTGCGTGGTGCGGGTCGCCGCAGGCGATCTGCACCACGTCGATGCCGAGCTTGTCCATCAGGCCTTTCAGCTCGGGGATGCTCTTGACCTGAAGGCTCCAGCTACAAACGCCCAGCGACCAGGGCGGCACGCCCGTGGTCGTCGTCGAAGAAAAAGTGGATGCTTGCGTCACGATCTCTCACCTCGCGGCCCGATCGCCGCGCTTCCGGCCTGACGTCTCTGCTCGTTCGCTCGCTCGCTCGCCGCGCGAGCACGCGACGATCATAGCCGCCCGGCGGCCTCGTGGCGATCCCTCGGCTTCGCGAACAGGTTTCAAGGAGAGACGCAAACCGGGAGGGCGAAGCGTTTCACGCAGAGACGCAGAGAAAGCAGAGACGCAGAGAAGACAAGGGCAGAGAACAGAGAACAAAAACTGAAAACTGAAAACTGGGTCGTGTGCCAGCGGAATTGAACGGCCGCCCTAACTCTAAGCAACACAACGAGTTCTGTTTGGCGGCCTTCCGCGGCGGATCTCATTGTCCTGCA
>JAKAUH010000315.1 GCA_021818605.1 Planctomycetota bacterium | reverse complement strand
GACCCTGGTCGTGGAGGTGGACGATCCGCCATACGGGTCGGTGACCATCAGGCTGACGTTGTAGATCCCATCGCTGGCGAAGGTGTGGCTGGGGCTCATGCCCGTCGCCTTCGAGCCGTCGCCAAAGTTCCAGAGATACGTGAGTTGCGACTGGACTGCGGGATTGACGTCCGTCGTAGTGGCTGAGAAGGCAACGGTCTTCCCGGCATCCCCCTGATACGGTCCGCCGATATCGACTGTGGGCGGCACGTCCCGGACGGTCTCCACGACGCTGCTGGTACTCGTGGCGCCCGACGCATCGGTCAGGGTCAGCCTCGCGGTGTAGGTTCCCGGAGCGGTGTAAGTATGCGCAGGCGTCAAAGTTCCGGTGGCCGTCGCCCCGTCGCCAAAACTCCACGTCTCAGTGTAGGGCGCCGTCCCACCAGTCGCCGTACCGGCGAAGGTCAGCGGGCTCTCTTCATTGACCGTCTGGCTCGCTCCGGCGTTCCCCATCAGGGCTGCGGCGACGGTAACGGTTGTCGGGTTGGCGACGACCAGGCCGTTGGCGTCGGTCACCGTGAGCATCGCCTTGTACGTGCCGGGAACCAGGTAGACGTGGCTCGGGTTAAGTGACCCTGTGGAGGTCGGCGTCGCCGAAGTCGTGTAATCGCCGAAGTACCAGCTATAGGTGAGCGGGCCAGCCCCGGCGGCGGTCGCCTGGCTGAAGGTGACCGGCATGCCCGCGTCCGTCGTGAGCGCCGGCCCGGCGCCGGCCGTCGGCGGCTGCACCTGGCCCGGCATAATCGACAGCGCGTCCAGGAAGAAGTAGCCATTGGTCGTGCCGTGCAGGTTGACATCGAGCCGCCCGCCGGTGATATCGACCTGGTAGGCCGGGCTGATGAACTGCTCCGGCGCGGTGGCGAGCCCGGAAGCGAGCTGCTTTCCGTTAAGCGACAGGGCCACATTGCTCTGGCCGGATGGGCCGAGTACTTCTCTCGGGATGCTTGGCCGGTACCCCTCGAAACCCGGATTGCCCCGCTCACTCTTCCTCGAAGGACCGACATTGGGCCAGGAATTCATCGAAGTCCTCGGCGATCAGGTAGAGGCTGTCGTAGCCGACGGGCTTCTCCGGGAGGAGGTCCTCGCGACGGAGTCGGATGTACTCCCGGATGTTCTCGGCCATGGCGTTGAATCGCTGATGGAACTCCTCGTCGCTCCAGTACACGCGGAACTCGCTATCAAGTGCGTAGACGGAGCCACGGTCGATCCCGGCGATCGACAGGCAGGTGAAAGCCCCGAAGTGGCCGTAGGCGATCGTGACCATGTTTCTCGGGGTGATCATCGAGTCCAGGAGCCCCCGGACCTCGCCCGCGTCGTGGAAGCCTGCGATTACATGGTCGCCGAAGGGAGTCGGCTCGCGGCATGGGCGGCAGACATCGCCCCACCAACCGGCGAAGTCGGCCAAGAACTCCCGGTACCGCGCCGGGAGCGGGACGCCGATCTCGGCCTCCAAGGCGTCGATGTCGCGATCCGCTGGTTCGGATGGCGGTTCGAGCCCAAGCTCTCGCAGCCTCGTCTCATCGTCCATGGAGTTCACTCCAGAACCTCGCCCCGCTCATGATCAGCCCCCGGCGTTTCGGCCTCTGGGCACCACGACCCTCGATCACCGCCGCGCCGTCGACCACCTGACGATCTCTCTCGCCTCGGCCAAGGCCCGGGGATAGCCGGCCTTCAACCGGGAGGCGACCTCATCGTAGCCCCCGTCCATCAAGGCACCGTAGAGGCCGCCGTCGCCCTCGCCGAACAACGCCCGCTCGCCGTGGGCGACGGCGCCCTGTGAATACGCCATCATAGCGTCCTGGAAGGGGCGGCTCCGCTCCGCGAATGGCAAGGCCCCCTCCGCCCCCTCCAGAAGTCCCCAGGCCCAATGCGCCAGCCGCTCGCCGACCACGTTGTTGGAGTACCTGGGGTTCTTGCGGTAGGCGCGACCGCGTTCGATCGTCTCCTCGACGGTCCGGGCCTCGGGTGTCTCCCAGTCGAGTTCGGGGCCGGGCTCCCGCCGCGAACCTCTCCAGGCTTCGAGCATCGCCCGCCAGAAGTTGACGCCAGCCTCCTTCGGCCCCTTGGGGATTGGGGTCTCGGGGGCGCTTTCCGGGGCAATCCGCCGCAGGGCCTCGACGACCACCTCGCGGTTACCGAGATGCTTGTCCTTCAACGCCCTGGTCAGGGCCGGCACGGCCATCCTGCCCTCCGGCCCGATTTCCCCCAGGGCACGGGCGGCGAAGGCCCGGACATCCTCGTCGTGGTCCGCGAGCAAACCGGCAAGGGCGGGCACGGCGGCCCTGGCCTCCGGCCCGATCTGACCCAGGGCGTCGGCGGCGAGGCAACGGATCCTCGGATAGGGGTCCCGCAAGGCCCGGATGAGGTCAGGGACGGCGTGCGGGGCCTCGGGGCCTATTTCGCTCAGGGCGTCGGCGGCGAGGTAGCGGACATGTGGGTCGTCGTCCTGCAACGCCCGGGAGAGGGCCGGGACGGCGGGGCGGGCGCGGCGACTGGTCTCTCGCAGGCCGCGAGCCGCAGCGACCCGGACGCGGGCCTCCGGGCAGGCCAGGTCCTCGATGAGGCTCTCGATCCGGGCCGGGTCGTCCTCCCTCATCATTCCCCCGCGTGTCCTTGTGGCCCGTGTTCGGTTTCGTTCCTTGCCCATCGCCCATCGGGACTGTCGGTCGCTTAGGCAAGAATTGGTGTCAGTTCATTTTTCCGGGCAAGAATTGGTGTCAGTTCATTTTTCCGCGGGCAAGGGCAAGAATTGGTGTCAGTTCATTTTTCCGCGGGCAAGAATTGGTGTCAGTTTGCTCTGTAGAAAACCAGGCAAGAATTGGTGTCAGTTCATTTTTCCGCGGGCAAGA
>JAKAUH010001098.1 GCA_021818605.1 Planctomycetota bacterium | reverse complement strand
AGGGCAGGAGTGGATCCTCAACGAGCAGAACAGGACGGCGACCCTGGTGGTGAACGCCGACCTGGGGAACTACTCGTCGTTCCTGGGAAGCTCGGAGCTGCTGAATAACGGCGACATGGCGTTCACGAACGGAGGCCTCGGACCGGGCAGCGCGCCGACCGGCCAGTCGATCGTCGTGCAGCCGAACGGCACGAAGGTTTATATCCAGAATATCGGCGAGTACGAATATCGGTCGTATTTCCTGTACGACCTGTACAGCGCGGGGCTGCTGAACGTGTAAGGGTGAAGGAGTCGGAACCACGATTTCCCCGAATGGAGCTGCCAGGGAATAACTGGAACCTGCACTCTTCGCCGAACCCTGCGATTCAGGGCCGCACGGAGTAAGGTGGGTCCGATGAATTCCCTGACAGCTCCGAACGACACGAATGGGACAGGCATCCCGGATTGCATTCCGACAAGCGCGAAATGGAAAAGGACACTCGCCGCCGAACACCAGGTTGTACGAGCCCGGCCTGGGCGGATGGCCCGGCCCGGTGGTGCTCGGCGAGGAGTGTCGTGAACTGCCTGTCCTTTCGCTTCTGCCAGCAGTGGAATTACTCAACTCGCCACGTATCAAAGTCGCCCATACAATAAATCTTTTAACAACGGCTAAGATTCGAAAATACAGGGAACTCTTTAGCCACGGATCAAACACGGATGCAACACGGATAAGACATCAACGAAACCCGGTAACGCGGGTGTTTATCGACGCTCCTCGCCGAACACCAGGTTGTACGAGCCCGGCCTGGGCGGATGGGATGGGATGGGCCGGGCCGGACAGGGCGAACCGGCGACGTGAGTCGCCGGGGACTTGCTCTTGGCCTGATGATCCGGCGAGGGACGTTGAGCGTGCTCGCGAGTCCACCCGGCGACTGACGTCGCCGGTTCGCCAATGACCCGGCGGCTGACGGACGTCGCCGGTTCGCTCGGATGCGCCGCGATGCGGCGGGGGTGATTGAATCGGCAGGCGCCGGGGGCACGGATGTTGCACGTCGACCCATGGACGCCGATGACCTCTTCAGGAGACAACGCCCATGATTCCTACCACTGTGGACCGTGTGCCCGAGCACACGGCCGATCATGTCAATGAGAGCATCGGTCGTGGGACCGAGGAGCAGATCGCCCGATATGCGGACGCCGGCCCCGCGGCGATCGACCATCGCCTGGACGAGCTGGACCGCGAGTGGGACATCGAGCGCACGCTCGAGGCCAACGCCGCGACCGTGGCGCTGATCGGCCTGGGGCTGGGGGCGCTGGTGGACCGGCGGTTCTACCTGCTGCCGGCGGCGGTCGCCGGGTTTTTGCTCCAGCACGCCATCCAGGGATGGTGCCCGCCCATGCCGATCTTCCGCCGGCTGGGGTATCGCACCGCCTCGGAGATCGACGAGGAGCGGTATGCCCTGAAGGCCATTCGGGGCGACTTCCGCGAGGTTGGTCAGTCACACGAAGACGGGCGCGGTCAGATGAACATCGACCGGGCGCTTGACGCTGTCCGGCGTTGATGGCCCGCGCGACCGACGACCCGGGGCGATCGAAGGCGTCCGGACGCGCGAGCCATTCTCCCGCGCCGCGGCGATCGGCCCGGTGCCAACGTCGGCGGTCGAGACACGTTGAGCGCGAATACTCGCCCCTTCTTGGGCGGATTCACGTTCGATCTCCTAGCCGGCTCATCAGGTAGAGCCTCGTCATGTGCCGGAGCTCGGCCACCGATCCCTCGGCGCTTGCGGCGATCAGGGCCTTCATCATCTTCATGGCGTGCAGCAAGAGAACAGCCATCTCGCGCGCCCGCTCGGGGGCAAGCCGCGGCGATCGGAGCATGAGCGTCCGGGCGATCTGGTCCACGGTGGCGTCGCGGAACTCCTGGCGCTTCTGCGACCATTCCTCCCGCGCATCGAGCAAGGCGACCATCGCCTGCGACTCGCCCTGGATCTCGATCATCAGGTTCAAGAACGCATCGGCCAGCTCCTCGATCGGCATCGCCGCCGCGCGCTGGTCGATCCGCGCGAAGGCCGCGTCGACGATCGCGCGATAACGCGCAATCAATGCCTCGGCCAGCGCCTCCTTGCTCGGGAAGAAGTGGTACAGGGAGCCGACCAGCGCGCCGGCCCGCTCGGCGATCTCGGCCATCGTCGCTGCTTCATATCCCTTCTCGGCAATCACCGACGCAGCCGCCTCCATCAGTGCGGCCACCCGCTCGCGCCCCGGACGCCGGCGCGGCTCGACGGCACCCCGCGCCGGAGTCCGGCTTGACTTATTTGAGGCCATCGTCAATTATCCTTCTGGTTGAGTCGATCCTCAAATAGCATAGCGAGGGTGGGGGGCGGATGTCAGCCCACCACGATTGTGGAATTCGGCGGGAGGGATGTGTTTCATGCAGGGCGAGACACGCTGGTATCACGATGTGGCGTATTTCTGGGGCGGGGCGTTCCTGGCGAACACGATCCCGCACCTGGTGAACGGGATCTCGGGGAGCCCGTTTCAGAGTCCGTTCGCGACGCCGCCGGGCGAGGGATTGTCGTCGTCGACGGTGAACGTGCTGTGGGGGATGTTCAACCTGGTGGTGGCGTACCTGCTGCTGGTCCGGGTGGGCCGGTTCGACCTGCGGCGGACGCGGCACGTGGCGGCGGCGGGGATCGCGATGCTGTTGATGGCGTTGATGCTGGCGCGGCATTTTGGTGCGCTGCACGGGGGGCGGCTGTGATCGAGGCGCGACGCTCGGATGGCCGCTCGTCGCTCGTCGCGTTGACGCGGGCCTGAGGATACGATGGAGGCCGGGGCGTCGGTGGTGGGATCAGCATCGGCCACGGTCTCGGAGAATGCTCATGCGTCGGCCATCGATCGGATCGCGAGATCGG
>JAKAUH010000555.1 GCA_021818605.1 Planctomycetota bacterium | reverse complement strand
CCGACTCTACAGTGCGCCCGTCGTCACCCTTGGAGAACCAGGAACGGAAATCGGACGTTGAGATCCGCCGGCGCCTTGAGCGCCGGTGACAGGCCCGTTACACTCACCAAATCGGGATCGCTCAAGGCGGGAGATCCCAAGGCTATGGTGGCCCCACGACGCAATAACCCGCGTCGGCGGGGTTTTTTTATGCGCTGAGCGATCTTCCGGCCGGTCTCCGACCCAGGTGGGATGGGATCCGCTCGAGAAGGCGACGCAGCATTGACGAGAGGGAGATTCATGCAACGCCTGTCGGGCCAGCTCATCGCTGGAGAGCGGGTTGTGTTCCGGAAAATCAACGCCGTGCTTGAGGAGCCGATCCCCGGCCGATCCCGGACCGGTTACTTCGAGGTGCAGGAGGGCTCGGCGCCCTTCCTGTCGACCACCCGTACTTATCGAATCACCCTGGATGACGGCCAATCGGAGGAGATCCATGTTACCGGCACCTGGCCGGGCGCGCCAGCGGGCGTCGCTGCCTTCACTTTTCGGGTCTGTCGCGAGGGAGCCGTCTCGGGCGCTCGTCATGTCCGCCATGATGTTGCTCGTCACCGCGATGAGCGTGATCTCCCGCGCGGCTGATGATGGCTCGAAGGCCCCCGTTGCCGATGCCAACCGAGGAACCGGGCGCTCGACGTCGCACGCCCCGGGCACAGGCGATCGCTTCGGATGCCTGCGAACGCGCGGACGCTATCAATCAGCGTGGCAAGATTCGGATCGTCCTGATCCATGGCCTGGGGCTCGGCCCGAGCACCTGGGCGCCGACGATCGCGGCCCTCGCGGCGGATCGTCGCCTCTCGGATTTTTATCAGTTCTGGACGAGCACTTATTGTAAGCGGGCAGCGCAAATCGGCGGGACCTCTTCTGCGGTGCGCAGCCCGCGTGCCATGACCATGAGAAAGGGGCGGAGCATGGCCGACATCGTCCTGATTAATCCCCGATTTGAGGTCTCGTTCTGGGGCATGGAGTACGCGCTGCCCCTGCTGGGTAAGCGGGCAAACCTGCCAGTCGCGGCCCTCCCGTTGCTCGCCGCGCTCACGCCCGAGGAACACACCGTCACCCTCATCGACGAGAACGTGGCTCCGATCGATTTCGACCGCTGCTCGCGAGCCGACATCGTCGGGGTGACCGGGATGAGCGTGCAACGCTTCCGCATGACCGAGATCCTCAACGACCTGAAATCGCGAGGGTGCTTCATCGCGGTCGGCGGGCCGTGGGTGACAGTCCAGGAGGACTACTTCGACGGCCTTGCGGATACGATCTTCATCGGCGAGGCCGAAGAGACCTGGCCGAGGTTTCTGGAAGACTGGAAGCAGGGCCGGCATGCCAGCCGTTACGAACAGGCCGAGAAGACCGACATGACCCGGGTGCCGGTTCCACGGTTCGACCTGATCCAGATGAAGCACTATGCCTTCGGCAGCTTGCAATTCTCGCGAGGATGTCCGTTTCAATGCGAGTTCTGCGACATCATCGTCACCTTCGGCCGCCGCCCGCGGCTCAAGACCCCCGGCCAGGTAATCGCCGAGCTCGACGCGATCAAGGAGACCGGCCAGAGGCTGGTCTTCATCGTCGATGACAACTTTATCGGCAACAAGAAGGCGATCAAGGCCGTGCTCGGGGAAGTGATCGCCTGGCAGCAGCGGCATGGGTATCCGCTGTCGTTCTTTACCGAGGCCTCGATCGACCTGGCCGACGATCCCGAGTTGATGGAGTTGATGACCGAGGCCGATTTCATCGCCGTGTTCGTCGGCATCGAGAGCCCCAGCGAACAGGCGCTGCGCGAGACGAAGAAGCTTCAGAATGTCCGCGCCGGTGGCACGCTACTGGAGAAGGTCCACCGGATCCAGGACGCCGGGTTGGAGGTCTGGTGCGGGATGATCATGGGCTTCGACAGCGATGATGCCACGATCTTCGATCGCCAGGTCGAATTCATCCAGCAGTCGCGCATCCCGTTCGCGATGACCGGGCTGTTGCATGCGATCCCCAAGACTCCGCTCTATCGGCGCATGCTCGAGGAGGGCCGGCTCGACCCGTCCGATCGCCCCGAGTTCGTGACCAACATCCGACCCTTGCAGATCAGCCCAGAAGAGCTGCGCGCGGGGTATCTCCGGGTGATGACCGAGCTGTTCGACCCCGTGAACTATTTCGCCCGCGTCGAAGCCCTGTTCCTGCGCCCGGACTTCGACGTCGGCTTCGCGAAGGCCCGCCCCAACTACTGGCGACGATACCGACTCCGCTACGCCTGGACACAGGCGAAATTCGTGCTGCCGGCGCTGGTGTTTTTCCTCCGGCTGATGGCCGGGGTCGGATCGCGAGAGCTGCGCTGCGAGTATCGCCGGCGGCTCTGGCAGTTTCTCAAGGTCCACCGCCGGCCCGGACTGACCCTGCTCTATCTGTTCCACCTGGCGATGCATCATCATGTATCCTCAATGGCGCGGACGATGACGACCGGCGAGAAGCGCCTGGTCAACTCGTTTTGAGCCGCCGGGCCTGCGGACAGGATCCGGGAAACCTTCGACGCCGGGGCGGGCTCGCGACTCTGAGTCGAGACAAGAGGCATGGAAAACGACCTGATTCTGACTGTGCAGGATCTGAATGTGGAGCTGGACGAGCGAAGCATCATCGAGCACCTCTCCTTTTCCGTGAAGAAGGGAGACATCATCACCATTCTCGGTCCGAATGGGGCGGGCAAGACGGTGCTGCTCAAATGCCTGCTGGGGCTCTTGCCTTGCCGTGGCGAGATCCGATGGGCGCAGGACATCAAGATCGGCTATGTCCCGCAGAGGCTCCCCTTTATCAAGGATATCCCCCTGAGCGTCATGGACTTCTTCGCCCTGAAGCGGGTCTCCGGTCAGGACATC
>JAKAUH010000161.1:2436-2905 GCA_021818605.1 Planctomycetota bacterium | reverse complement strand
ATAGCCCAGCCCATAGCCAAGGCCGTAACCGCCGTAGCCCAGGCCGTAGAGGCCCATGCCGAAGAAGCCAGGGAAATAGCCATAGCCGAGCCCGCCGTAGCCGTAGCCATAGCCGGGATGGTGGCCGCCACCCATGCCGCCCATGCCTCCGCCGTGTCCGCCGCCGCCGCCACCGCCTCCGTGGGCCATCGCCGTTGAGGCGGTCCCAGCCCAGAGGATGGTGGCCAGAGCCATCGCTGCGAAGCCCAGGCGCCCGCTACGCTCTTGCAACGTACTACTCATGGATGTGCTCCTCGCGAAGGGTCGCGTCCGGGTTCGCTCCGGCGTGTTGTATCACTCGGGGCTGTCTCTGGACGCTCATGCAGGTGCGCCGGCAACCGGCGCTCTCTCTACGTTTATTCTACGCGGCGCCAGCCCCGAGAGCCTGCAAGAACTGAACCCGCCGGTCGGATTGATTCCCGTTATCGGT
>JAKAUH010000161.1:0-2426 GCA_021818605.1 Planctomycetota bacterium | reverse complement strand
TCAATTGCCGACTGGCAGCCGGCGGCGTCCACGGTCCGCGTCGGCCGGCGCCGGGAGTGCGAGGAGCACGCGTGACCCGGGCGTGAGCGGGATTAATACACCCGGCTGGGCGTCAGCGACCGGGAAAAGCGTCTTGATCAGGCCGTGAACGTTCGCCGCGCCCACAGGCGCCGACGCGAGCGGGCTGGTCGGGCCGGCCAGAACGACATCGGGCGGGAACTCGGCGCCGAGGGCACCGGCCAGGTGGATCTCGCCGTTGGGCTGCACGGCGAAGGCCAGCCCGAGTGCGCGGAAGTCCATCTCGGCAAGGGAGCGGTCACGTGCGGCCACGCGGTGCGACAGGCGGAAGCTCATCTCGCGGGCCAGGGCGTCCAGCAGCGCGCCACCGATCGAGCCCTGGCCGGCGACCAGCTCGCCCCGAAGCGCGATCCAGCCCGGCCCTTGCCCTGGTCGCTGGCCCCACCGCGCCGAGGCGATCGACAGCCGTGCTCGGCCCGATAGCCGATGCCTCGGGAACCGGCGGCCGACCAGCCGCGACAGCTCGATCTCATGTAGGCTGCCCGCGAACTGGACCTCCCAGTCGTCTCTCCCGGCGCGGGCCAG
The DNA here is from genome assembly GCA_021818605.1 of Planctomycetota bacterium. Classification (GTDB taxonomy): domain Bacteria; phylum Planctomycetota; class Planctomycetia; order Isosphaerales; family Isosphaeraceae; genus JAKAUH01. Next base: position 1,823 of record JAKAUH010000161.1, on the reverse strand, counting down.
CTTCAGCTCACCGTCGACCGTGGCCTTCGGGCCGAGCCAGTCGTCCGTGTCGAAGAACGGGGCAAGCACCTGCGCGGGCAGCGGCAGGCCCTCGACTGTCTTGAACGCCAGCAAGGTCCCGGGCGTCACTGACCGCCGGTCATGGGCCAGGGTCAGCTCGCAGTGCGTGCCGGCGGCTGTTCCGAACCGCGTGTCGCCGGCCGGTCGAGTGCCCGTCGCAGCGGCCGGCATCCGATACGCCAATCGAACCGTCGTCCCCGCGGGTGCGGCCTGCACGCCGCCGGCTACCTCGCGCACGACGAACCGCCGGCACTCGCCGCCGAGGTCCACCTCGCAGGTTGGGGCCGTCACGTTGACCCGGTCGAATGCGGCTGGTCCAGCCGCCTGGACCCGCGCAGCGATGCCTTCGAGTGCCAGCGCCGGGCTGGCCGCGCGGAGTCGGGGGTTTTCGAGGTGCAGGGTCAGCTCGCGACCCGACTGGGTGACGCGGATCTCGTCGATCCGGGCCAGCTCGGCCAGTGCGCCGCCACGGGGCTCGTCGTGGCGCAGGACGACGCCGCGATACACCGCCTCGCCCGGCCGGGGATAGCGCACCGAATCCAGGGTGACGTGCAATCCGAGCCGGTGGCCCAGCTCGACCTCGACGTCGCGCACGTGCCCCGGCCGGTTGATCCGCCAGGCGATCGTCGCAACCCAGGCCGTCGGCACGACCGTCAGCCCGAACAGTACGAGCGTCGCCACGGCCTGCCGCGCCGGGCGGTTCACGGGGACCATCCTTGCCTCCCGGATTGCCGGATCCTCTCGCCTGCAACAGATCAGCTGGGGTGAATCCGTTCACCCGCCGGGCAGGATAGACGAAACGGCGGATCGGCTCAACCAGAATTCCGGAGCGAGCCGGCGGTCGGCTCAGGACCTCGGATTGAGGCGACGGAGGGCCTCCTCCAGTTCGTGGATGCGGGCCTCGGCCTGGGATCGTGCGTCGGCCTCGGCGCGAGCGCGGATTTCGGCCTGGGATCGTGCGTCGGCCTCGGCGCGAGCGCGGATTTCGGCCTGGGATCGTGCGTCGGCCTCGGCGCGAGCGCGGGCCTCGGCCTGGGATCGTGCGTCGGCCTCGGCGCGAGCGCGGATTTCGGCCTGGGATCGTGCGTCGGCCTCGGCGCGAGCGCGGGCCTCGGCCTGGGATCGTGCGTCGGCCTCGGCGCGAGCGCGGGCCTCGGCCTCGGCCGCGTGAGCCTCGGCCCTGACTCGCTCGGCCATCGCAGCCTCGAGCGCCAGAGTAACGGCCTGGTAGTCGCCGACCTCCTCGCCGGTCTCGCCGTCGTAGCAGGCCAGCCGGTCGCAGTCCATCTCCTCGTCGCGCACGACCCCCAGCCACAGCCCGACCGCCTCGATCCAGATCCGGCCCTGGGCGTCGGGCTCGACGCGGCGGTAGCCGCCCGGCTCGCGGCGATAGGCGAACAATCGCAGGCGGCGTCGGCCCGGCCCGGCCTCGGTCGCGTCGGCGATCACGTACAGCGGAACCCCGGCGTGATGGTACAGGTCGGGCTTGCGATTCAGGTCGTTGTCTCGCGTCGAGGGCGAGGTGACCTCAACGACCGGGCCGAGTTTGGCGCGTTCGGCGGCCACGTTGAGCGTCGCCCAGTCCTTGCGACGGGCGACGTCGAAGAAGACGGCGATGTCCGGGCCCATCGGGCGGAGGCCCCGGACGCCCCAGTCGACGCGGCAATCGGCGACAGCCACAGCGCGTCGCACGCGGGCTAGCCGGGCGTTGAAGACGTTCTTGAGGTAGGCGATGTCGGTGGAGTGGAGGCCCGTCTGCACAA
>JAKAUH010001022.1:2363-2910 GCA_021818605.1 Planctomycetota bacterium | reverse complement strand
GTCGCCCAGCCGCGTTTGGGTCCCGGCCGGCTCGATCGCGCGCAGCTTCTCGACGGCCGTGTCGACGTCGCCCCGCTTGTCGATCTCGGCGATCGACTGCGCCGAGTTCGACACGCGATAGATCCGCACGCGATGCGTCTTCTGAAGCTCGCGCAGAAGCGCCGCATTGTCCTTGAGAATGAAGCCCCGGACGATGTCCAGCCGGTTCATGCCGCCCTCGGACGAGCCGGCCGCACCCGCCGCCGGCTTCTGAGCGGCCTTCGCGTTCGCCGGCCGCCGACCGGCGTCGGCGAGGTTCGCCAGCGCCTCGCGTTCCCGCGCCGTGGCGTACTGGTCGACGATCGCCCCGCTGGCCGAGTCGTCCACCAGGATCACCAGGTTCGGCAGGCCCAGCCGCTGAACCGAGAGCACCGCCTCGGAGAGCATGAACAGCGCCAGCAAGATGAGGGTGAACCGGAGCGTGGCCAGGACAATCTTCGACGCCGTCGACGCCTTTCCCTCGTGCTGGTATAGCCAGGCGATCAGAGCGAGCGATCCGAGTATCGTG
>JAKAUH010001022.1:0-2353 GCA_021818605.1 Planctomycetota bacterium | reverse complement strand
GGCCACGGCTGCTCGAACAGGATGCGGCGGCTGAGCTGCTCACCGGAGCTCGGCGGGGCCACCCCGAGTCGATCGGACAGCTTGGTCAGGATCCAGTCCAGCACACTCAGACTCCTCATATCGAATCGCCGTCAGACCGGCTCGTGGTGCCCGAACCGCCAGGCGAGGATCGACTCGACCAGCAGCAGCAAGAGCACGGCATACAGCATCGGCCGGTGCAGTTCGCCGCGGCGGCCGACCGAGGCCGCGTCCCGCGTGAGCGCCTTCCAGTCCGACGGATGGACGTAGATGACTTTCCAGCCGGGCAGGATCTCCCCCAGCGCCGCCTCGTCGAGCTTCGCCATGTCGCTCTCGACCGGGTCCGGGTTCGCCGCGAACGACGATTCGACCGGCTGCGCCGTGCCGATCCGCACCTTGTACTCGCCCGAGAGGTCGGTCTGCTGGAAGTGCAACTGGCTGACGCCGCCCTTCGGCTCGAGCCGGGTCGTGATCGTCCGGCCAGCCGGGGTCACGATCGCCACAGGTGCCGACGCCGTCGCCTCGGGGAACGAGCGGTCGTACGGCTGACCGACGCGGATGTTCCGCTCGGTCAGCCGGCCCGCAGCCGCGCGCAGCACCATCTGATGCATCACCGGCGGATAGCTCTTGTGGATCGGCCAGCTTGTCCAGGCCGTGTCAGCCGAGGTCGCCACGACGAACACGGTCCCACGCTGATGAGGCCACTCCACGACTGCCGGGTCGCCGCGGTCGAACGCCAGTGCAACCTGGGCCTTCGACTCCTTCGGCAGCGTGAGCTTGTGGTACTGCCAGGTCATCACCCGCGTCAGGCCGGCTGTCACCGGGTCGGCCTCGCCCTGGAACTCGGCCACGAGCGGATGCCGGTATTGCAGGGGGTTGAAGTAATAGCCCGCCTGCTTCTTCGAAGCATCGCCGATGCTCAGCCCGATCGACGCCGGCAACAGCCCTTCGCCGTCGCGATAGAGCAGACGGTTGTAGTTGTCGGCGACGACCTGATCGCCGCCGAAAACCACCACGCCGCCGCCCTGCTTCAAATAGTCCTCCAGCGCCGATACCTCGGTCTGGCTGAACTGCGCGACGTTGCAGAGCACGACCGCGTCGTACGCCGCCAGTTCGCGGCTCGCGAGCTGCGATTCACCCACGACGTCGACCTTGATCGGACTCGGCTGGCCGGGCGAGACCTCCGTCGGCGCGAGCGCCTGCGCCAGGTAGTCGGTCTCGGCCTGGTACGGCTCGGATTTGAAGGAACCGTCGACCAGCAGGACGTTGAGCGACTCGCGCACCGGCACGACCAGCCAGCGGCCGTCGTCGAGCGCCAGGGAGTCCGGGTCGAGCACGAGCTTGACAACATGGTCCCCCGGCGTGGTGAACTCGTGACGGAAGACCACGGGCATGTCGTCGCCCGCGGCAACGCTTTCAGGCCCCGAAGTGGGGCTTAGCCGGCCGTCGACTGTCAGCCTGGCCCGTAGAGCGTCGACTCTATTCGGCCCGTAGTTGTGCACGACGCCCCGGACCAGCACGCTGGTTCCAAGCGTCGCCACGGGTACGTCCAGCCGCAGGTCGGTCACCGCGCGATTGGCGGCGCCCGACTGACCCAGGTCGAACAGGATCGAGTGCGGCTCCCGGGCAACGATCCGGGTGAGTGCCTGCTTCAGTCCCTCGTCGGCCCCCTGCGGCGGCCGCCAGCTCGTCGCCTGGAGGTCGGTCAGGAACACAATCTCCTTCTGCGCGATCGTCGAGGATTCGAGTACGCGATCGACCGCCTGGAGCGTCGCCGTCAGGTCGGTCCCCTCGTGGGTGATGGTCAGATCCGTCACCTCCTTCTCGACTTCCTTGAGGTTGTTCGACGGCGAGCCGATCACCACCCGCGGGGGCCGGCCCATCAGGATCACGCTGATCGCATCACCCTGCCGCGAGCCCTTCACCAGCTCGAGCGCCAGCGCCTTGGCCTGGTCGAAACGGCTGGTGCCGCTTGCGGTGTATCCCATGCTCAGCGATGCGTCCAGCACAAGCACGCGATGCACGCGACGGCCCACGATCACCGCGCCCAATGACTCGAGGAACGGCTTGGCCATCGCGGAGACCACCAGCAGAATGATCAGCGTCCGCACGGCCAGCAGGAGCCACTGCTCGATCCGGATTCGCCGCTGGTTCTTCTTGATCGCGGCGAGGAGAAACCGCATCGCGGCCCACGGCACCTCGCGGAACTTCCGCCGGTTGAGCAGGTGGATCACAATCGGGATCGACGCCGCCGCCAGCCCGTACAAGAGCGCGGGGTTCGCGAATCCCAGGGCCAGGATGATTGGCATCGGTAGCGATTGGTTATTGGTCATTA
>JAKAUH010000142.1 GCA_021818605.1 Planctomycetota bacterium | reverse complement strand
CGCCGACCTCAAGGCCGCCGGCCGGACGCTGCCGGCGGCGCGATCGACACTCCAGACCGTGCGCGAGGATTATCGCGCGACCAGCCGCCACCTCCACGAGCAGGGCAACCGCCTGGTCCAGGCCGAGCTGGCGCTCACGCTGCTGAAGGCCGACGTGAAGATCAAGCCGTCCGACTACGACCTGAAATCCGCGACGGTCCCGGCCGCCGAGTCGGCGCGCGACCAGGCCGACGCCGAGCTGCGCCGGATCGAGGAATCCGACGGCACCGATCCGTTCGCCAGGTCCGCCGCGGGCCGGCTGACCGGCGCGCTCGGACTTCTGGAGATTGACAGGCTCGCCGATCGCGTCCTCGACGGCCGCGCTCGCCGCGACGAGGCACGCGCCGTCTATCGCTGCACCGTCCATCTCGCCGGCCTGATGCCGCAGCTCGGGCGCCTGGCGCGTTCGCGGGCGGTGCTGCTGGGCACGCTCGAGCTCTACCAGGCCGGCGGCGACCCCAAGAACCAGCCAAGGATCAACGCGGTGCTCCGCGCCGCCTCGTCGCTGCGCGACCTGCTCGAGGAATCGCGATGGAAGGCGGGCGACACGGTGGACTACCCGTTCGAGCACGCGCAGGAGGACATGACGCTCGGCAAGTTCGCATTCCCGCCGGTGATGCCCGACAAGGAGGATATCAACGGTGTGCTCGAGGCCTCGGGCGAGGCGATCAACCGCCTGGTGATGCTCTACCGCCGCGCCCTGGGCCGGCTGACGATCACAGCCGAGGAGGTCGAGCGCGCGATGGGGCTGGCGCCCATCGCCGTCGAGGAGAGCGAGGAAGCCACGGCAACCGCCGGGGCGTGAGCGGCGGCTCGGGAGTGGCGCGTGGCGCTTGCAGGAGGTTCGACGCGGGTCGATGACGTCGCCGCAATCATGCCGACGCACCTCCACGCGATCGTGCCCGACCAGCAGCCCGATCCCACGGCGCTGATAGCCACATTTGATCGACCACGGCAGGTTCACCGGCTGACTCCTGGGTGATTACCGCACTCGCCGGATGCCGCCCTGCCGCCAGGGAGCTCCCGCAAGCTTTTCACGGTGACCGGGTTCCCCACTTCGGACAACCGAAGATGCACCCTTTCATGCCGGTGTAACAGGAGACCGCCCGACGACTCGAGAGCTGCGCGAGCGAGTCAAACGAACGATCGAACAGGAAACAGGAGCAGCAGAATCCACCATGATCCCCATCCAGGACACCGTCCGGGGCCGTCACCCACCGCTGGCCATGTATGCGATCCTCGGGCTGAACGTGCTGGTGTTCGCCATGGAGCTGCGGCTCCGGCCGGAGGACCTCGAGGAGCTGTTCTACCTCTTCGGCATCGTGCCGGCGCGCTACGCTCATCCCGCGTGGGCCGAGCGGGTCGGGTTCCCGGTCGACAACTACTGGCCGTTGCTGACGAGCATGTTCCTCCACGGCGGCTGGATGCACATCATCGGCAACATGTGGACCCTCTGGATCTTCGGCGACAACGTCGAGGACCGCATGGGCCCGCTGCGCTTCGCGGTGTTCTACCTGCTCTGCGGCCTGGTGGCCGCCGTGGTGCAAGGGCTGACCAACGCGGATTCGGTCGTGCCGACCGTGGGCGCATCGGGTGCGATCGCCGGGGTGATGGGGGCGTATTTCGTGCTGTTCCCCCGCGCGCAGGTCGTGGTACTCGTGCCGATCTTCTTCTACCCGCTGTTCTTCAGGGTGCCCGCCGTGGCTTACCTGCTATTCTGGGCGCTCAGCCAGGTCCTCAACGGCACGATGGCGATCACCGGGCCCGGCGAGGTCGGCGGCGTGGCGTGGTGGGCGCATGTGGGCGGCTTCTCGGCGGGGCTTTTACTGCATCCGCTGTTCCTCCGGCCGAGGCAGGAGATCCGCCCCTTCCAGCCGGACGAGTACGGCACCGAGGGTGCCTGGTCGTGATCCCGCGAGAAGACAAGATAAGGGAGTGATCAAAAGTGCTCGACATCCTGTGGATCTTTCTGCTCATCACAACCCTCCAGCCGGTGATCAAGCAGCGGTATCTCGAGGCGTCGCGGCAGCGTCTCATTGCCAAGATCGAGAAGGAGCGGGGCTCGCGGGTGATCCTACTGGTGCACCGCGAGGAGACCATGAGCTTCCTGGGCTTCCCGGTCGTCCGCTACATCGACGTCAACGACTCGGAGCAGGTCCTGCGCGCGATCCACATGACAGACCCCGAGGTCCCGCTCGACCTGATCCTCCACACACCCGGCGGGCTGGTGCTGGCGGCTCTCCAGATTGCGCGGGCGATCGCCGCGCACCGGGGGAAGGTCACGGTGCTGGTCCCGCATTATGCGATGTCCGGGGGAACGCTGATCGCGCTGGCGGCCGATGAGATCGTCATGTGCTCGCATTCAGTGCTCGGCCCGGTGGACCCGCAGATCGGCGATTGCCCCGCCGCCTCGCTGCTGAAGGTCGTGCGCGCCAAGCCGATCGCCGAGATCGACGACCAGACGCTCGTCCAGGCCGACCAGGCCGAGAAGGCGATGGCGCAGCTCAGGGAGGCGGTGCAGACCCTCCTCGGCCCCCGGATGGATCACGATCGCGCCGGCGAGCTGGCCGGGGTCCTGACCGAGGGAACCTGGACGCACGACTATCCGATCTCGTTCGACGCCGCGCAGAAACTCGGCCTGCCCGTCAGCCACGGCATGCCGGCCGAGGTGCTGGAGCTGATGGGACTATTTCCCCAGCCGGTGCGCAGGCAGCCGAGCGTCGAGTATCTGCCCAGGCAGCGGCACGTCGATCGGCCCGGCGCATAACGCCCAGGGCGACCACCCAGATCGCGGGCTGCCCGATCACAGGACCTCGATCGGGTCGGTCGTCATCCAGATATCGATCTGCTGGAATCGCGACTTCAAACACCC